>CAZQXS010000006.1:0-12180 GCA_964597275.1 uncultured Pseudomonadota bacterium
TTCAAAAACTCACCTGCGTTTACGGGAATTGAACTCTCACGATCACTACTCCGACGCTTACCTCCGAGGCATTCTGCGCTCCGTCCGCACCATCGCAATGGTGGGGGCCAGCACCAACTGGAAGCGCCCCAGTTTCTTTGTCATGAAGTACCTCCAGCGCAAGGGCTTCCGCGTGATTCCGGTCAATCCGGTTTCTGCAGGAGCCACCCTGCTGGGCGAAACCGTGCATCCGGATTTGGAGGCCATTCCGGATCGCGTGGACATGGTGGACGTGTTCCGCAAAGCGGATGAGGTTCCGGCACTGGTGGAATCCGCCAAGCAGATCGGGGCCAAGGTGATCTGGGCGCAGATCGGAATTCGCAACGACGAGGCGGCGCGAAGGGCGGAATCTGCCGGAATTCAGGTGGTGATGGACCGTTGCCCCAAGATCGAGTACTCTCGGCTGTTCGGCGAATTGGGCTGGCAGGGCGTGAACACCGGAGTCCTCACCAGCAAACGAAGGCGCATCTGATGCCACGGCCCAAATCCGAATTCGGACTCGAAACCCTTGCGATCCATGCCGGAACCCCGCCGGACCCCGCAACGGGCTCGCGTTCCTTCCCAATCTACCAAAGCACCGCCTTCGTTTTTGACGATGCGGATCACGCTGCTTCGCTGTTCAACCTCCAGACTCCGGGCTTCATCTACTCCCGGCTGACGAATCCCACGGTGGCCGCGCTCGAAGAGCGGCTGGCGGCCTTGGAGGGGGGACGCGGAGCGACCGCCACTTCCTCCGGACACGCTGCCGAAACGCTCGTGCTGTTTCCGGTGATGGCCCCCGGAATGGAGGTGATCGTTTCCGACAAGCTCTACGGGGGCACCATCAACCTGATGGGCAAGAGCTTTCAGAAATTCGGGTGGAAGGCGGTGTTCGTGGATGCGGAAAATCCGGACGCCTTCAAGCGGGCGGTCACGGAAAACACCCGTGCGATTTTCATTGAAAGCATCGCCAATCCTGCCGGAATGATGATGGATTTGGAGGCCGTTGCCAAAGTCGCCAGAGAGGCCGAAGTGCCGCTCGTGGTGGACAATACGATGGCCACGCCTGCCCTCTGCCGTCCCTTCGAGTGGGGCGCGGACCTCGTGGTGCATTCAACCACCAAGTTCCTCTCTGGGCAGGGCAACGCGATGGGCGGGGTGGTCATTGATTCCGGCGAGTTTCCGTGGTTCGGGAATCCCAAGTTCCCCAGTCTGAGCCAGCCCGCCCCAGAGTATCAGGGCATCACCTTTGCGGAAACCTTTGGTGATTTGGCCTACACGACCTACAGCCATGCGGTTTCGCTGCGGGACTTGGGCTGCACGATGGCTCCGCTCAATGCGTGGCTGACGCTGAACGGCATCGAAACCCTGTCGCTGCGGATGGAGCGTCACTCCAGCAATGCGCGGGTGGTCGCGGAGTTTTTGCAGGGGCACCCTGCCGTGGAGTGGGTGTACTTTGCAGGACTGCCCGACAACCCCAGCCATGCCCATGCAAAAAAGTACCTGTCCGGAGGCTGTGGGGCGGTGTTCACCTTTGGGGTGAAGGGCGGTTACGAGGCGGGCATCAAGGTCGTCGAACAAGTCGAACTGATCAGCCATGTCGCCAACATCGGGGACACGAAAACTCTCATCCTGCACCCCGCCTCCACCACCCACCGCCAGCTCACCGATGAGCAGCGCACGTCTTCAGGTGCGGGGCCGGAAGTCCTGCGCCTCTCTGTGGGGCTGGAGCGGATGGACGACATCCTCCAAGACCTCGATCAGGCGCTTCGGCACGCCACAGCCTGAGTTCATTTGCGCTCCCTGCTCCTGCTTGCCGTCTTTCTGGCCAGCTTCATTGCTGGTTCAGGACTCACGGGGTGGTTCGTGCAGGACACCCCCGGCTTGCCCCCGCTCATCCGGGTGTTCCTCGACATCATCACCCCCGTTTTCCTGCTGGTGGGCATCGGCTACTTTGCGGCACCCCGGCTCGGGGTGGAGTCGCACAGCCTCACCAAGATCGCCTACTACGTTTTTGTTCCCGCCTTCATCTTCAACACCATCAGCAGCGCCACCATTCCGGGGTCGCTGTTCCTGCTGATTTTCGGGTTCACGGTGGTCTTGCAGCTTTCCGTGACCACCGTTGCCGGACTGACGGGGTTCGTGTTGCGGCGTCCCAAGGAAACCATTGCCGCTTTCATCATGGTGGCCGTGTTTCCAAACGTTGGAAACTTCGGGCTGGGCATCATCGAGTTCCATTTGGGGCAGGAAGCCCTGCTGTTGGCCACAGTTTACTTTTTGTGCGTCTCCATGACCTCCTTCACCATTTCGGTGACTGCGGCAAGCCTGGTGCGTCATGGAGGGCTGTCCACGGTGCTCAAGGTCTTCCGAACCCCCGCCTTGCTGGCGCTTTGGCCTGCGTTGGCGTTTTACATCCTTGGAATGGAGGTGCCGCTGGTGCTGGAGCGGATGACGGGCCTGCTGGGGCAGGCGATGGTCCCGGTGATGCTGGTGACGCTTGGGGTGCAGCTCTCTGAAATCGAAAAAATCGAGATCACTTGGGAAGTCTGGGTTGCCACCGGAATACGCCTGCTGGTGGTTCCGGCCTTGACGGCACTGCTGGCCCATCTCTTTGGGCTGGAGGGCTTTGCCCGCTCCGCCGGAATCCTCCAGTTCGCCATGCCCGCCGCCGTGCTGGTGGCCATTGTGGCGATGGAACACAACCTCCAACCCGCCTTTGCCACCACCACCGTGCTGGTCTCCACGCTCGTCAGCTTGCTCACCCTCACCGTGCTGCTCACCTTGGTGTAATCGTTGTTCTGGATGAACACCTTCTCCTGTTACCCTTTTGAACACCTCGTTGTAGGAGCGTTCCCTAGGCGTGGCTCGCGGGCATGGCCCGCTCCTACGGTGCTTGGATTTGGAAGAGACGGGGGCGTGTGCGATTTTTAATCAGAATCACTATAGTAGTGTCCGTTTACCCTGTAAATCGAAAGTCTCGCGAAGGATTTGCAGGGTTACAAACATCTGAATCGGGGCACAAGCCCAACTTGTAAGTGCAACATTCCACCCGAGTGGAGTGGGCAGGCGGTGGTCGTGCTGGAGGCTCTAAGAAGGGAGAGCTGCGGGTGTCACCCGCAGCTCAGGAGGAAGGCGATTAGCGCTTCATGTTGACGAGGTCCATGATCATCTCGTCACTGGCGGTCACGGTCTTGGCGTTGGCTTGGAAGGCGCGCTGCGATTCGATCATCTTCACGAATTCCAGCGAGAGGTCCACGTTGGACTGCTCCAGCATCTGGCTGCGGATTTCGCCGAATCCGGCGGTTCCGGGTTCACCCGTCACCTTCTTGCCGGAACTGAGCGTTTCGACCAAGAGGTTGTCGCCAAGCTGGGCGAGTTTGCCGGCGTTGTCGAACTTGGTGAGGATGATGCGACCGATGGGGCGGTTGTATCCGGAGTCAAACACTCCGGTCACGGTGCCGTCGGCTTCCACGAAGATGCTCTCAAGGTTTCCGGAGCCGTTGCCATCCGCGCTTGCTTCCACCACGTTGTACTTTCCGGCGAACTGAGTGATGCCGTCGAGGCCCGTGCGGGGATCGGTGGGATCGTCCGGGTTGAAGCCGTCGCCAAGGTGCAGGCCCAGGACGATGGGATCCTCACCGTTGAACGGCACAGCGAACTGCGGAATTCCCGTTTCCGGATCAACCGGCTGCGGGACCAGTCGGGGCGGACCTCCCGGCAGGGGCTGTCCATCGGGGCCGACGCCTCCGGGCTGGGCTTCAAAGCTGCCGCTGGTTGCGGCGATCAGCTTGCCGTCCCCGGTGAACTGCATGAATCCCCCTCCCACGGAAATCATCGTGCCGGGCACCTGTCCCAGCGATGCGCCGTCAAACATCAGGTAGTACTCCCACTGGTTGCGCACTCCGCTACCGGGCACTGGCAGTCCTGTTGCAGCATCCACTTGCTCCGGAAGGTCCGGGCGCTTGCGGAAGACCACGGTGGCGGTGTGGGTGTTGCCGTACTGATCGTACACCGTCGTCGAGGTCGCAAAGTTGTACATCGTGTCCCGCACGTTGGTGGGATCGAACGGCACATCCTTGACCACGGCATTCGCGTCCAGATTGGCGGCGACCTTCATTCCTGTGTTGTTGCGGCCATCTCCCGTCGGTTGCGGCGGGTCCACGAGGCCCAGAACCTTCAGCGATCCCGGCAGTCCCTTGCTCTCCTTGGTGATGCGGTCCACTTCCAGTGCCTGCACCCGGTATCCCCGTGGAGTGGTCAGGAAGCCGTCCTTGTCATACGACATCTGACCATTGCGCGTGAAGTACTCGTTTGCGGTCGTCGGGTCAATCACCGTGAAGTAGCCACCGCCTGCGATGGCTAGGTCCGTGGTGACCTGAGTGCTTTCCAAGGCACCCTGAGACGTTTCCATCTCGACGCTGCCGATCTTCACGCCGTTGCTGACCTTGGTGAACGACCGACCCTGCGGGTAGTCGTTGCCGAGCAGGTCTTCAAAGGCGATGATGTTGCGCTTGAAGCCGAAGGTGTTGACGTTCGAGATGTTGTTACCCGTGACCTGCATGGCTTTGCCATAGGTCTTGACACCGCTTGCGCCAGTTTGAAGGGATCCCAGAAGGGCCATGTCGCTCCTTGCTCAGGTTACGGGGCGGGACGCCCCGGAGTTAAAATCGTCCGTGAAAAATCAATCCTCCACCTGCATCTGACGACGCTGGAGTTCAACCAGCGTTGAGGCAGGCAGCAATTCCTCTTTGAGAGGCAGTGGGGTCGCTTGCCCGAAGCGTCGCTCGCTCAGGTTGCTCATCCCCATAATCTTGTCGGCGACAATCCACTCGCCGTTGATCTGCACCAGGGGCTGTTCGCTGTCGAAGCGCACACCCGCCACGGTTCCGGTTTTGGAAATCGCCACAGGAACCTCGCCGTTGTCGGCGGTTTTGGCCACCACATCAAAGCGGTAGCTGCCATCGGGCATGGTGTCGCCGTCCCCGTCCAGTCCGTCCCAGACGAACTGATGCTCACCCATGCCACGGGCCTTGAGGTCCACGCGCCGCACTAAGTCGCCTTCGGGGGCGAAGACATGCACCGCGACCTGCTCGGCATCGCCTTGCAGCTTGAAGCTGACGGGCTGCGTCACACCACTCTGCACCGACAGGTTGGTGGAGCCGACTTCAACATCACGTCCAAGCAGACTACTGGCACTGGCGCGGGCGATTTGCTTCTGCAAGCCGATCACCTGCTGGGTTTGGGCGTTGAGGTTTTGCAACTGCTCCACCGTTCCCAGCGAGGCCATCTGCTGCATCATCTGCTCCGGCTTCATCGGGTCGGTGGGATCCTGGTTGGCCAACTGGGTCATCAGCAGGTTCAAGAAATCCTGCTTGCCCAACTCGCGGTTGTCCGCCGTCCCTCGTGCCGTCATGTTCTGCTGAGTGGACTTGGCGGTGGTGATGGCCTGTTGAACTTCGCTTGCTCGCATGAATACTTCCGGGTGGAGTTTAGGCCAGAACGCTCAAGCCACCCTCATGGTGGGACGCTCGTGGGGTGTTGAGAGTGGGGTCCGGTTCCGCCTCGCCGGGTCGGATGTTGCCCACCAATTCTTCATGGAACGCCTCCTGGCGAGCCTGTTGCTGTGATCCGGAGCGCTGATCCACGTCCACGTTCATGCGCAAGTCCTGATAGGCGAACTCCTGATCGAGGAAGCGGTTCCGCAGGGTGTCAAACCCGGCTTCGATGATTTGCTTGGCGGCGGGGTTGTCCACGCGCATTTCCACCGCAAGCTCGTTGCCCGTCTGCCGCACCTTCAGCATCACGCGCCCCAGATGCTCCGGCTCCATCCGCAGGGTGATTTCCTGCGTGTCGCCGTTGCTCATCGTGCGGACTCGTGTGACGACTTGGTCAATGTCAAAGGGAAGGTCTTGGGTGGATTGCAGGACCGAGGCTTCCTTCAGGGCGGCTCCGGCTTCGATGCGGGCGGTGGCGGCTTCTGCGGCCAAGGGGGCAATCACCGAACTCGTGGGGGTCTGGACGGCTTGCGCTTCCGGTGCGCGGGTCAGCACCTGATTCAAGTCGCGCATGGAGAACTCAAGTGGCTCCGCTCCTCCGGCCTTGGCGTAAACGGACTGCCGCGCCGTTGGAATCTGAAGCGGCTCCAGGTCTTCCACAGGAACTTCCTCCAGCCTGGACTGCGCCAGCACGTCCTTCGCCTTCAAAGGCTCGGCTTCCGGAAGGTGGCGGGTGTCCTGGGGCGAACGCAGGAAGCGCTCAAACTCAGGGAGGTCCATGTCCTCCTTGGCGACCTCATCGGCAAAGATCTGCTCTTCAAGGCTGGGAGCGGCACGCACCGTCTCAAAGTCGGCGATGCGGGGATCGGCTCCCTCCAGCACCTCGGTCTTGAGGACTGCGGTGTTCTGAAAGTACTCGGACTTGAGCGTTTCCGGGGTCTTGGGCAGGGATTGGAAGTCTGAGAATCCCTTGCGGGCGCTGGCCTCTCCGGAGGTCCGAAGGTCATCGGAAAGGGCGCTGGGCGCCAGAGCGGCCAGCAGGAAGTCCTCGCGGTCTCCAAACTGCTCTTCGGCTTGGAAGTCCGCAAAGGCTTCTTCCGAAAACTCACCCTCCAGCGTGTCGGAGGAGTCCGGGGAGTGGTCGGCTTCCAAGGCCCAGGCGATGTCGGCATCGCCGGAGGCTCCGTTCAGGAAGGCTTCGAATTCTGAATGTGCTTGGGAAGATTCGGTGACCTCACCCCCGGCGGTGGCCGGGTTGGGCGCAGACGGGGTTTGCCCCGTCATCGAGGGAATCAACACGTTGGCGTCCTTTCCGAAGACCCTCCGCCATCGTGCCGAAGGGCCGTTATTTTTTGCTGGCGATCTTGGCGATCAGTTCCGCCGACTTGTCCGGCCCCATGTTGGCCAGCACTTCGGAGGCTTGCTTGTCCTTCATCCTCGTGAGGATGCGGACTGCTGTTGCCTGATCCAGCTTTGCAATGGATTGTGCTGCCGTGGCAGCGTCCATCTTGGCGTAAAACGAGACGGCCTTGTCCAGTTGCGCCTGATCCTGCGACTTCTTTTTCGAGATGTCGCGCTCAATTGCTCGCTGGAGGGTCTCCAGTTGGCTGATTTGCCGCTGGATGTCCTCCTGCAACGCCTTGAACTGCGCCTCTCTCCGCGACAGTTCGGTCTCCCGCTGCTTGATCTGCTCCGACTGCTCCACGAGCCGGGAGAGGATTTGCTTTTCCGTCTCCGTGAACTCGCGCTTTTTCGGAGCGTCTCCCTCTGCACCCTTGGGAGGCCCGGCGCAGAACTCCAGTCCGTATTCCCGGCAGAGTGCCTTGACGGATTCTGAAAGTTCGTCTAGCGAAGTGGGTATGCTATAAGCGGGCCTTGCCTGACAAATCACCAGCAAAAAAACTCCGATGATGATGATTTTATTTTGATTTTTCATGGCATCTGCTGGTTAGGTCAACTTAAACTACAGGGTCAGATTCTCATCCTTACGGGTTGGTTTTGCAAGTCCGACTTAGGTTCGTGGTGGACGGAACCGAAGATTTTGGGCAATTTCGTCCGCTTCCATCCCCTCCTGATGCTCCACCATCTCGCGTTCCTCGCGCTCCTGCTTCTCCTTAAGGATTTCCAGAACGCGCTTTTTCTGGGTGGCGCCGATCAGTTCTTGCTGTTTGACCGCCACCATCTGCTCCTGCTGCTGAATCTGCTCGTCCGAGACCTCAATCAGGTATTGCAGGCGTTGCTCGAAGCGATCCCGGACTTGCAGTTGCGGCATCGTGAACCCCTGCTGCTTGGAGGAGTCCAGCGCCGTGCGGTTTTCCGACTGGCTTTCGCCCAGAATCTGGCGCTGGTCCAGCAGCTTTTGGTAGGTCTGCACCTCTTGGGCGAGCGCTTTCTGGTAGAGCTTCTCCAGGCGCTCCCTCACTTTCAGGGCGGTCTGCAAGCGAAACTTCTTCACGAAACGAACTCTGAGGTTGGGTAAGCAATCGCTGTTTTCAAGGGAGTTGCAAGTTCCGGGACACTCCGGGAGTTCTGCAAGTGGTAGCAGGTGACGGCGGCGGCGTTGCTGACGTTGAGCGATTCCACCTGCGGCGTTCCTGCAATGCTCACCAGCCAGTCGCAGGTGCGCTTCGTCAGGGGGCGCAGGCCGCTGCCCTCGGCTCCCAGCACCAGCAGCAGCGGACGGTCCCAGGCCAGCCGCCGCAGCGGGTTCCGGGACGCGCCATCCAGCCCCACCACCCAATAGCCGCGTTTTTTCTGTCCCTCCAAAAAACGGTGCAGGTTCGTCACGCTCACCACCGGAAACCACTCCAGCACGCCCACCGACGCCTTGGCGGCAGCGGGTGAAAGCGTCGCGGCACGGTCCTTGGGGATCACCACGGCACTGGCTCCGAAAAAGCCGAGGGTCCGGGCAATCGCTCCCAGGTTGTGCGGATCCTCCACCCCGTCCAGCACGACCACCAGATTCGGCGGGTCCGGGTTGGGCGCGGGCAGTTCTGCCTCGTCCAGCACGGGGAGCGGCCCGCACTGCAAGGCCACGCCTTGATGAACCGACTCCCCCAGCTTGTCGCTGAACCAGCGGGGCGATTCGTGCTGGATCGGCACTCCAGATTTTCTCGCGGCTTCGACCAAATCCTGAAAGCGCTCCTTGCCGGACTCCTTCAGGTGCAGCCGCACGAGCTTGCGGCGCTGGTGCTGGAGCGCGGCCAGAGTCGGATGGAGGCCGTAAAGCCATTCCAGCCGATTCTCCTGCTTGGGTTTCCGGGTCTTGAAGCGTTGTTGAGGTGCGGTTTTCATGGGTTGGGCCGCAAGGGTTTAAAGCATGGAGTTTTCCCGCGTTTTGGAGAGAATGACAAGTCATCTTTGGGATTTCCGTAAAAACCGATGGCAACTTGTCGGGCGCTTGCCTAAATTGGCATGAGTTTTTCTGCCCGTGAACACATGTCAAAAATCGCTGATCTCGCCCAAAAAATCCACGAACTTAACCACGCCTACTACTACGGCGAGGCCACGGTTCCGGATGAGGAATACGACGCCTTGGTGTCACAGCTCCGTGACTTGGAAGCGCAAAGCGCGGGGCCGTTTGCAGACGCATCGCCCCTGCTGCAACTCGTCAGCAGCCAGCAGGAGGCGTTTCCTTCCCGCCGCCACGCCACCCCCATGCTCAGCCTTGGCAACCTCTACTCCGAGCAGGAGCTTCTGGAGTGGGACGAAAGCCTGCGCAAGCCCCTGGGCGCGTCCGTTTTGAGCTACACCTGCGAACTCAAGATTGACGGACTCGCCATTTCGCTGCTTTACGAACAAGGGCGGCTGGCCACGGCAGTCACGCGGGGCGACGGCACGGAAGGGGACGAGGTGACGGCCAACCTGCGCACCATTCCAGAACTGCCCCTCGTGCTGCCGGACCCCTTGGACCTTGAGGTGCGCGGCGAGGTGTTTTTGGGCAAGGACGCTTTTGAAAAGCTCAACCAGCGCCGTGCTGCGCAGAACGAGCCGCTTTTCCGCAATCCCCGTAACGCCGCTGCCGGGACGCTCCGCACCTTGGACACGAGCGAGGTGAGCCGCCGTCGGCTCGGCGTGTTCGTGTACGCCTGCGTGTCCGGCATCGAAGCACCCCGGCACTCGGACGCACTGGACCGACTCGTGGAACTCGGCTTTCCGGTCAATCCGGAACGGCGTGGCACGTCCAGCATTTCCGATGCGCTGGAGTACTGCCGCAAGTGGGGACCGCGCCAGTCCGAACTGCCCTATGCGGTGGATGGAGTGGTGCTGAAGGTGGACGACTACCGCACTCAACGGCAGCTTGGGGTCACGGCTAAGTCTCCGCGCTGGGCGGCGGCGTACAAGTTTTCCACGGAGCAGGCGGAGTCGCGCCTCCGGGGCATCGAGCTTGGGGTGGGGCGCACGGGAGTGATCACGCCCATCGCGCTGGTGGAGCCGGTGGAACTCAACGGCACGATGGTCGGGCGGGCGACCCTCCACAATTTTGAGCAGGTCCGCAGCCTCGGCCTGCATCTTGGCGACTTGGTCACGCTGGAAAAGGGCGGGGAGATTATTCCCAAAATCGTCTCGGTGGATGCCGCCGCCCGCCACCCCAGCGCCCTGCCGATCCTCCCTCCGGAAACCTGTCCTGCCTGCGATGGCCCCGTGAGCCACGAAGCGGGTGAGGTCGAATGGCTCTGCACCAACCCGGACTGTCCGGATCAGGTGTGCGAACGCATCCTGCACTTCTGCTCGCGTCGGGCCTTGGACGTGGAAACCCTCGGCCCTGCGCTCGTGGTGCAGTTGCTAGAGCGACGGTTGGTCAAGACTCCTGCGGATTTGTTCCGGCTTGACGTGCCGACCCTGTCCGAACTGGAGCGCATGGGGGAGAAATCGGCGGAGAACGTGGTTTCCGGACTGGAGCAGGCCAAGCACTGCCGACTGGCCGCGCTGCTGCACGGGCTGGGGATTCCCAACGTGGGCGAAAAAACCGCCCGCCTGCTTGCCCGACGCTTCGGCACCCTTCAGAGCTTGCGGACGGTGCAGGCCGAGCCATTGCTGGCCATTGACGAAATCGGACCCGTGATTGCGGAAAGCGTCGCCTCCTTCTTCGCCGATCCCCGCCAGCAGGCGTTGCTGGAGGACTTGCTGGCGGTCGGGGTTAGCCCGCAGGAAGAGGTCGCTCCCAAGGCGGACAACCCGCATTTTTCCGGAAAGATCGTCGTGCTGACCGGGGCGCTTTCCGAGGCCCGCGATGTCTGGAAACAACGGCTGGAGGAAGCCGGGGCCAACATCACCAGCGCGGTCTCGAAAAAAACCGACCTCGTGCTGGCCGGAGAAAACGCAGGCTCCAAGCTGGAAAAGGCCAACAGGTTCGGAATCCGGGTGATTGACGAAGCCACGGCACAAAGCTGGCTTAACCTCTAACTGTCTGTTTTGTCAGGGGGTGCCCCTTTGAAGGACGTTCAGCCCGTTCGTCCTGAGCTTGTCGAAGGGCGAACCGTTGGGCTTCGACAGGCTCAGCCCGAACGGAAACGACACGCAAAGCAAAACAGATTTGGAGTGCGACCTAACGAGCCAGTACATCTAACTTGCTGAAAAAAACATGAAAGGTGTCATTCTCGCGGCAGGCTACGCCACCCGGTTTTTGCCTGCGTCCAAGACGATTCCCAAGGAGATGTTCCCGTTGATTGACCGTCCGGCGATTGACTTCATCGTGCAGGAGATGGTGGACTCCGGGATCACGGACATCCTGCTGGTGTCCTCGCGCCGCAAGAAGGTGCTGGAGGATTACTTTGATCGCGAGGTCGAGCTGTCCTCGGCGTTCACGCAGAATGACCAGTTGGAGAAGCTGGAACTCATCCAGCCCTCTCCGGCGAACATCTTCACCCTGCGGCAGCAGCACATGATGGGCACAGGCAACGCGCTCATGCTCGTCGAACCGTTCGTGAAGGGCGAGCCGTTCGTAGTCGCCTACCCGGACGATATTGTTTCCGCCGACCCTCCGCTCTGCCGTCAGCTCATCGAGGCGTGGGAGCAGACGGGCAACACCATTCTGACGGTGCAATCCCTGCCGGAGCGCGAGCTTTCCCGCTACGGCGTGATTGAGCCGGAATCGGCAGGAAGCCCCATCAAGGTGCGCAAGATGGTGGAGAAGCCAAGGCCCGGAACCGCGCCCAGTTCCTTGGCCACTTACGGGCGCTACCTCTACACCCCGGACCTCTTTGAAGCCCTGCGCACCACCGACCACAGCCACCAGCATCAGGGCGAGTTCACGCAGACCGAGGCGATCAACCTGCTCGCGCAGCAGAGCAAGGTTTCGGCGGTGGAACTGGTGGGGGAGCGCTTTGACGTGGGCGAACCGCTCGGCTACCTGACCTCGATGCTGCGCATGGCCCTGCAACGCCCGGAGTTCCGGGAACCGCTCAGGCAGGAAATGCAAAAGCTGCTGGCTCAGGATTGAGCGCGGGCGCTCCGGCTCGGATTCCCCGGATCAAAATGGGGTTGCGGATTTTCACGGAAGCACACGGAGGTTCCGAACCCTTTCATTCGTGCGATCCGTGGCACCCTCTCTCCGTTCGTCCTGAGCCTGTCGAAGGGCGAATGCGGGGGGAACCACACACTTCCGTGAGAATCCGTGGCAAGAATCTTTGCTTAGGCGATTGAGTTAACCGAACACCCAACCCGA
>CAZQXS010000006.1:12280-35180 GCA_964597275.1 uncultured Pseudomonadota bacterium
ATCCGTGGCAAGAATCTTTGCTTAGGCGATTGAGTTAACCGAACACCCAACCCGAATCAAGGAGGTCAGAATGACCACACTGAGCATCAACGGACAGCAGCAAACCCTGACGCTGGACCCGGCCACCCCCCTGCTGTGGGCGTTGCGGGACCACCTCAAGCTGCACGGCACCAAGTACGGCTGCGGCATCGAGCAGTGCGGCGCCTGCACGGTCCACGTCAACGGACGCGCCGTGCGCTCCTGCGGCATTTCCGTGGGCGAGGTCGCAGGCAAGGCCGTCACCACCATCGAGGGACTCTCCCCGGACAGCGCCCATCCGACCCAGCAGGCGTGGACCGAGGTGGACGTGCCGCAGTGTGGCTACTGCCAGACGGGCATGATCATGTCCGCCGCCGCCCTGCTGGAGCGCAACCCCAAGCCCAGCGACAAGGAAATTGACCGAGCGGTGACGAACATCTGTCGCTGCGGAACCTACAATCAGGTCCGCGCCGCCATCCACCGCGCCGCACAACTCAAGGAGGGAGCATGAACACCGTCCAACTCAACCGACGTGACTTCCTGAAAACCTCCGCGCTCGCGGGGGGCGGACTGGCCCTCGGACTCTCCGGATTCACAGAGCTTGTCCAAGCAGCTACAGGCTCGGCCCTGCCGCCCTACCTGCGCATCGCTCCGGACGGAGGCATTCATCTCGGCGTGCCCAGTGCCGAGATGGGACAGGGCACTCACACCACACTGGCCATGCTGCTGGCCGAGGAACTGGAAGTGGAGATGTCACAAATCCGACATGTGGAAACTATCCACCACCCGGATTTCAAACATCCAACTTTCAGGGAGTGGACTAATTCCGTAGCCAATTTTCAAATGACGGGTGGCAGTGTTTCGATTCGAGCTTGGCATCAGCCCTTTCGCAAGCTGGGAGCAACCGCACGGGAACTGCTGCGTAGCGCCGCCGCTCTGAAATGGAACGTCCCCGTGTCCGAATGCAGTGCCGCGAACGGACGCATCGGGCACTCCGGTAGCGGTCGCAGCCTCGGCTATGGAGAACTGGTGGAGGCTGCCTCACGGCTCACGCCTCCCGAAAATCCGGCGCTCAAAGCTCCGCAGCAGTTCCGGCTTTTGGGCAAGCCCGTGCCCCGCTGGGACACCCCGGAGAAGGTCAACGGCACCGCCGTCTTCGGCACGGACGTGGACCTGCCGGGAATGCTCTACGGCACGGTCAAACACTGTGCGGTTTGCGGTGGCAAAGTCACCGGGGTTGACGACACCAAGGCCAAGGCGGTTCCGGGCGTGATCGCCGTCATCCCGCTGGAGGATCAGGCGGTCGTGGTCGCCGACTCCACCTGGGCCGCCATACAGGGGGCTGAGGCATTGACCCTGCACACCGCCGGAGGCCACAAGGACTTGAACGACGAGAGCATCGCCCGGCAGTTTCAGGCCGACCTTGCCAAGTCGGGAGTGCCAGTCGCCCATCGTGGTGATCCCTCTACTGCAATGGGCAAGGCGGCTCGGGTGTTGGAACTGGAATACAAATCCCCAATGCAGGCCCATGCCACTATGGAACCGCTTTGTGCCACGGCCAGCGTGACTCCGGAAAGCTGCGAGGTCTGGGCTCCCACTCAATCTTCTGATTTTGCCATGATGATGGCGATGGGGGTGACGGAACTGCCTCCGGAGAAGATCAAGGTCCACACCACCTACCTTGGCGGTGGTTTTGGACGAAAAGTGGAGTATGACTTCCTTCTTGCTCCGCTGGTGGCTTCCAAGGTCTTGGGCAAGCCCGTCAAGGTCACGTGGACCCGCGAGGAGGACACCCGGCATGATTTTTATCGTCCTCCCTTTTTGGTGAACATGCGTTTTGGCTTGAACACCAAGGGGATGCCTGAAGGGTTGAACGTTAAACTGGTTGGGCCAGCCGTCAGCCGACGCTGGCAAATGCCTCCGCCTTGGCTTGAAGAAAACGGGTATGACTGGGTGGTCACCATTGGCATGTTTGATGGCTACAATTTGCCAAATCGCACTCCCGATTTGTCGAAGGCTTATGCCATTCCCAACCTTCAGGTGGACTTTGTGCCATCTGACATTCAAGCCCCCACGGGTGCCTGGCGTTCCATCGGAACCTCTCACAACCTATTTGCTTTGGAGAGCGGTCTCGATGAAGTAGCCCATGCAGGAGGGCATGATCCCTTTGAGCTCAGAAGAAAACTTCTGACCCACAATCAAAGAGCATTGGCGGTTTTGGACAAAGCCGCTGGACTTGCGGGCTGGGGCAAGGCTCCGGAGGGACGCTTTCAAGGCATGGCTTACACGGACTACCTTGAGACGTATCAGGTTCAGGTGGCGGAGGTTTCGGTGAGCCAGCGCGGCAAGGTCACGGTCCACAAGGTCACTTGCGTGGCCGACTGCGGGCAGGTCTTCAACCCGCACATCGCCAAGCAGCAGCTGGAGGGAGCCATCCTCTACGGGCTGACCGCCGCGCTCAAGGGCGAGATCAACGTGCAGGATGGGAAGATTGTGCAGAGCAACTTCGATGACTATCCGATGCTCAAGCTCAAGGACACGCCGGAGATCAACGTGCATCTCATGCAGAACCATGAAGCTCCGGGTGGACTTGGAGAAGCCGGAACCCCGCTGATCGGCCCGGCGGTGGCCAATGCGGTCTTTGCCGCTACGGGCAAGCGCGTGCGAAGGCTGCCCATCCGCAGAAAGGATCTGTCCTGAGTCAACGGGGGCCGCGGATCACCACGGATGTGGTCATTCCCGCGCAGGCGGGAATCCAGAGGAAAACGGCCGTGGGGCTGGATCCCCGCCTGCGCGGGGATGACTATCGGCGGGACGCCCAAGGCGCCTACCAACGCGCTGGATCCCCGCCTGCGCGGGGATGACGATTTCGATAGCGATCCCGATTTCGATCCCGATTTCGCGGTTCGCGGGCATGGCCCGCTCCTACACCCCCTGTTTTGCAGGGGGATCGGCGAGCTTCCGTGAAAATCCGTGGCAAGCCCTCTCCGTTTGTCCTGAGCTTGTCGAAGGCGGTGTGCTTCAGGTGGGGAGGGCGAACCGCGAAAGCGCCTGTGCTTCCAGTTCCTCGCGGTTGGGCATGGTGGAGTCGGGAAAGAGCAGTTGCGCCCGGCTGCGGGGTTCGCAGTCGGCCTCCCACGGGTAGCGGTTCTGGTTGTCGGGCCAGACGATCCGCAGCCGTCCGTTGAGCAGCGGGGGGCCGTCCGGGTCAAGCGGGTTCGCCGTGACCCAAAGGGCCACGTCCTCGGCCACGTCTTCGATCAAGTCGCCGCTCTGGAAGCGCTGTCCGTTTTTGACGCGCTGCGCGAGTTCGTTCAGCAGGGCGGTTCCCAACTCCTCCTCCAAACCCAGCACCTCCAGATCCGGATGCTGGTAGCTCCAGTGCAGGCCCAGCGTGTGGATGAAGACGGTGTCGTGGTACAGGGTGGACAGGACCGTCCAGCCGTAGCGGCGGAGGTCTTCCCGGATTTTTCGAGAAACGAGGCGCTCGTCGGTTTCCATGCGGCTGGATCGTGGTTCAGGCGTGCAAGCTCATGAAAGATACATGCCAGAGGCCATGAGCGGTGAGCGGTTGCAACGGAACCGGGATCGCCGTTGAGGGAGCAAAGCGAGATTGCTTGAGAGTTGCGAGGATTTCCCCTATAAGAATAGGATTGAATTTCGGTGCTTTGCCCCTGTTTGTCCACTTCATTTCTGACTCGCAATCCATGTTCAAACCTCTGTTAGCGGTCGCTGCGGCCTTGTCGCTGGGCGGCCTTTTGCTCTTCGCGTTCAACCAATCCGAGACGGCCTCGGCGGAACGTTCCGGAAATCCCGTCGCCACCGATCTGGACACCAGCCGGCTGGTCCGCATTGAAATCTCCGGTGCCGAGCGCGACCTTGCCTTGGTGCTGCACGAGGGGGGCTGGGTGGATGAGAAGAGCAAGTACCCCGCACAGGTGGAGGCCATCTCCCAGTTGTTGCTGACCTTGACCACCACGGTGGTGGGCGACCGCGTGACGGACAATCCCGAACGCCACGGACGCTTTCAGGTGTTGGCTCCCCCCAAGGCTTCGGCAGAGCGGGATTCCGAAAAACATGCCGACTCGCTGCGGTTGCTGGACGCATCCGGAACCCCGCTGCTGGCGTTGCTGGCCGGAAAGAACCGGGATCAGGGACAGGGGCAGTACATCCGATTTGCCGATTCGGCAGAGGTGTACTTGGTGCCGGAACTGCTCTCGCTGTCTGCCGACCCCGCCGATTGGCTGGAAACGGAACTGCTCAACTTGGAAGAGGAGCTTTTCCGGGAAGTCCGCCTCACGAAATCCAGCGGCGACACTCTGCGCTTTCAGCGGGCGGACGCAGGCGCGGGCTGGCAGTTGGAAGGTGCCGAGCGGCCCCTCAAGCAGAGCAAGGTGGAAACCACCCTGCACCGCATCAAGAGCCTGTCGTTTGAGCAGTTGCTGGAAGCCGACGATCCCGACGGACAAAGCTCCTTGAGTCAGGTCACGCGAGTGGAGGCTGACCTTGCCGATCAGCGTAAGGTGGTCATTGAGTTGGGAGAGACGGAAATTCCGGGAGGGGAACACGCCTTCCGACTCCACCTCACGGCAGAGGGCAGCGACAATGCGAGCTTGCAGAACTCCGTCCGAACCTTGCAGGAGCGCATCAAGGGCCGCGTCTTCTCCCTGCGCACTTGGCAGGCGCGGGACTTGCTGACCAGCCGGGACGACTTTTACGAGTCCGAATGAGCGGACATGGCCATTCACCTCACGGACGGACACACGGAGCTGAGCTTCCAGTACATGCAGGTGGAGGGCAATTCGGAAACGCTCCTCCAGTTCCTGCTGCGGCGCTTCCGCTACCTTGACGAAACCGAATGGCGGCAGAGCATCCAGCAAAAACGGCTGTGGGTGGACAACCGCCCAGGGCACCCCAACCTGCGGCTTCGCAACCACCAGCGCGTCACCTACCTGCGCCCGGATTTTCTGGAGCCGGAGGTGGACGAGCGCTTCGAGGTGGTGTACGAGGACGATTCGCTGATCGCCTTCGACAAATCCGGCAACCTGCCCACGAGTCCTTCCGGCAAGTACTTCAAGCACACGCTGGTGAACCTTGCGAAGCAACGTCTGGCCCGCGAAACCCTGCTCACGCTGCACCGGCTGGACCGCGAAACCAGCGGCGTGGTGATGTTTGCCAAGCACAAGGCGGCGGCGCAAAAAATCGCCGAGCATTTTCGCAACCGAGCCGTCCGCAAAACCTATCAGGCCATTTTGTCAAAACCCCTGCCGGAACCGATCACGGTGGACCAGCCGATTGGCCCTGCTCCGGACAGCGCCATCCGCATCAAGCAGGCCGTCACCCCAGGGGGCAAGCCCTCCCAAACGCACTTTCAGCCGCTTGAGACCCTCGGGGATTCACAGCTTGTGGAGGTGCGCCCCTTCACGGGACGAACCCACCAAATCCGGGTTCACGCCGCGCACCTGGGTTCCCCCATCGTGGGAGACAAGCTCTACGGGCTTCCGGACGAGGGATTCCTGCGTTGGCTGGAGGAGGGAGCAGCCTGCCTGCCTGCGCTGGGGTGCGTGGTTTGCAGGCAACTGCTGCACGCCTCCGAAATCCGCTTTCCCCATCCAGACAGCGGGGAGGAAGTTGCGATCCGGGCCGAGAACACGCGCTTGCTCCGCGACTTTGCAGAAGGCGCGGGTCCGGCGGTTTAGGGGTTTAGGCTGTAGGGGTTTAGGCTGTAGGGGTTTTGGGGGTGAGGCTGTAGGAGCGGGCCATGCCCGCGAATCCGTGAAAACTGGATTCCCGCCTGCGCGGGAATGACAAGTGGGTACAAATAAACCGGAAATGCTTCAGTCACCAGCAACCGACCACCAGCAACCGACCACCAGCAACCAGCAACCAGCAACCAAGCCAAATGATCACTGCACAAGAAACCGCCGAGCTTTGGCGACAGTCTCCCCTCGTTGACGAGGACACCAAGGCCGAAATCGCATGGCTACTCGCGGACGAAAACGCCTCGGAGTTGGAGGACTGCTTCGGCCAGCCCCTCGAATTTGGGACGGGCGGCTTGCGCGGCCTGATCGGGGTGGGCACCAACCGCATGAACCTCTACACGGTGCAGCTCACCACCGAGGGCTGGGCGCGGCACCTAAAAGCCCATCCGGAGCAAGGCCGCTCCGGGGTGGTCGTCGGCTGCGACTCTCGCCGCTTTTCCCAAGAGTTTGCCGAAGCGTCTGCGGAAGTGTTTGCCGGACACGGGATTCCAACGTGGGTGTTTCGGGAAGTCGCCCCGACGCCGCTGGTGTCCTTTGAACTGTTGCGCCGCAAGGCACGAGGCGGGTTGGTCATCACCGCCAGCCACAACCCCAAGGAGTACAACGGCTACAAGATTTATGGCTCCAATGGCGGGCAGGTGATTCCTCCGGAGGATGGCGAAATCGTGAATCAGGTGGTGAGCATACAGAGCCTCGATGACATCCGGCGGCTCCCCTATGCGGAAGGCAAGGCCAAGGGTTTGATCTCGGAATTGGGAAGCGAACCGGATGCCGAATACTTTGATGCGCTGGAAGCCCTCGCCCTAGGCAATCTGGAAGAAAACCGGAATCTGGAGGTCATGTACACACCGTTCCACGGCACCGGAGGTCGCTCCGTTCCAGAGATTCTGAAACGCCGGGGCTTTCCCGTGGAGGTGGTCGCGGAACAGATCGAGCCGGATGGCGAATTTCCCACGCTGGCCACTCCCAATCCAGAGGAAGAAACGGCCTTTGCGCTTGCCAGAAAAACTACCCATTCCGGACATGACTTGATCCTCTCGAACGACCCCGATGCCGACCGCTTGGGCGTGATGGTCCGCGAGGGGGAGGAGTGGGTGTGGCTGAACGGAAACCAGATCGGGGCGTTGCTGCTCGACTTCATTCTCTCGCGGATGCAAAGCTCAGGAATCCTTCCGGAAAACGGGGTTTATATTGCAAGCTTTGTCAGTTCTCCTTTGGGAAAGCGGATCGCCGAAGCGTATGGCTTGCAAACCCGTGACGTGCTGACCGGGTTCAAGTGGATTCGGGACGCTGCCGAGCAGTGTTCCGCGCAGGGACAGCAGTTCATTTTCGGCATGGAGGAAAGCCACGGCTTCCTGATGGGCCTGCATTGCGGAGACAAGGACGGGGTTTGGGCGGCCATGACTTTTGCCGAGTTGTGTGCCGCGCTCAAAGCCCAAGACTCCAGCCCGCTTCAACAGCTAGAACGCTTGCAGCAGCGGCACGGGAGGCATCTGGATCGGCTCATCAGCCGTTCGCTTCCGGGGCTGGAAGGCCGGGCCAGGATTCAGCAGCAATTGCAGGAACTGCGGCAGGAGCCTCCGCGCCGTTTGGGCGGATTGGCGGTGGAATCCCTGACGGACCTCTCAAACAACACGGTTCGGGATCTGCAATCGAACACCACCAAAGATGGCTTGGGCTTGCCGCCCTCCAATGTCTTGGTTTTGCAACTGGCCGGAGGGGCGCGGATCATCGTCCGCCCTTCGGGTACCGAACCCAAGATCAAGTTTTACTTCAACCTCCGGGGGAGCGATCCTGCCGAACTTGATCAGCTTTACGAACGGCTGGTTCAGGACATCGTGCCATGAGGATTGTTCGCTGGTTGCTGCTTGCAGGCTGTGGGCTGGCGCTTGCGCCGGGACTGCTGGCCCAAAGCACGGTGCAGGAGGTCGTGTCGGTCACGGTTCCGGTGGTGCGCAAAAACGTGGCCCTCGCCAAGGCCGAGGCGTTGGAACTGGCGGACCAGCAGGCTCTTGAGCAAGCCACACGGCGGCTGATTGGGGCAAGGGCCTTCCAGTTCACCAAGCCGCTGCTGGAACGGGCGTTGTTTGAAAACCCAAAGCCGTTTGTTGAGTCGAAACGGGTCATTCACGAGTTTCGCAACGAAACGCTCACCGAGTACTCCATCTCGCTGGAGCAGAATTTCTATCGGGTGCGCCTGCACGCTGCGCTCGAAAAGCTGGGGCTGAGTCCGGAAGTTGCGTGGGAACGCCCCATTCCTGTGGAACTGCGGGTGTCGCCGGAACTGCTGCGCGGGGCAAACCGCGAGTTGATCAAGCAGCTCACGGATCGGCTCAATGCGTTCCGCGTGGTGATCACCCGTGTCAAATCAACGGAATCCCCCGCCGCGAAGGACGAGGCCACCCACCAGCTCCAAATCGTCAAAAAAACCCAGCCTGCCGCCGAAGACGGCTCAGAGCCGGAGTCTGCGGAATACTCACTCTCGCTGCTCAGTCCCGCAGGCGGGGTGCTGCGGAAGCAACGGCTTGTATCCGGTCAGCAACCGGGGTCGGAGGCCGATAGGGTGTTGCTTGACGAACTGGTGATGGCGTGGCCGAAGTTTCACAAATTGCTCAGTGCCACGGATCGCTCAGACGAAACGCTCACCCTCAAGTTCAACGGGCGCTCCAATCCGGTTCACGAGTCTCAGGTCACGCAGCAGCTTTCCTCGGTGGGGGTGGATGTCCGCAAGCTCAACCTTTACGCGCTGTCGGCGGATCGGGCGACCTATGAACTGACCACCGATGTCGCCCTCCCCAAGCTCTTCAACAGCGTTCGTCGGTCGCTCAAGTCCGGGCACCCCACTCCCTCGAAGGGCACGGCCTTCAAGCTGATTGACTTTGCGAGACCTGCCGGCCCCCCCGTTTTGGAGGTGGAGTTCTTTCGGCCCACGGTTGAGATGAACGCCTGGCTCGCCGATCTGGAAGAGCCGTACCTGCCCACTCGTGCCCTGCCTGCGACGAGCCGCAGCGACGCGGTTTTTTTACTGACCCGAGGGCATTGGACGCACGATCTCATCCGAACCCGCAGCGACACCCGCATCTTCAAGCTCGTCAACCCGGGAGCCGGGGTGAAGGCACAGCTCCGGTGGCGGCGGCTGGGTTCCTCAAAGTTGCTGCCGCAACTGGCGCTGGCACGAGCGGACGGAACGATTTTGAGGAAATACCGAGTCCGTCGCCGCAAGGAGTTCTCCTTTCCGCTCAAGTTTGGAGAACACCCCTTCCTCTTCCTCAAGGTTTCGGACGAGCTTGGGGAGATCTCCGGACAGGACGGGGGGTTTCAGTTTTTCAATTACGAGATCGGGGTGTTTGGCCAAGCGCAGGGCACTTCCGGCTGAAGTGCCCGTTCCTCAGTTTTTCCCCCGGTAGGGCTTTTTGGAAGGTTGCGGGGGCCTTGCCTTGGGAGGCGTTCCAAAGCTGACTTGAATCCGCACGTTCCCCAGTTGAATGGCATCTCCCTCCCGCAGGAATTTCTGGGAAATCCGGCGTCCGTTCACCTGGGTCACGTCCGCGGTCGCCAAGTTGACCAGCTTGTACGTGCTGCCCACCTTTTGGATCTTGGCGTGTTTGGAGTGGGTGTCCTCTCCCTTGATGACCAAGTCGTTCATTTGGGACTCGCCAATGAAGAAGAGGTTCTTGGTGAGGGGGAAGGTGGCCTTGCGTCCGGAAATCGTGAGGGTCAGGAGATCCTTGCGGAGCGGCCCCAGGGGCTTGGGCGGCTCCTTGTATTGAAAGTCCGCATTGCTGAAGGCCGACGGGGAGGTGGAGGGTCGGCTGGATTGCGGGTCCGCAAAGCGCAAAACCACCTCGCCCATGTCCAGCAGGTCGTCGTGCTGCAACACCCGACGCTTGGTACGCCGCCGATTGACGAGCAGAGCGTTCTTGTAGTTGTTGTCCTCCAACAGCAGGTTTTCTCCGTCCCTCTTCAGCCAGACCCGCGAGACGTTTCCGGGGAGCCGGAGCTTTTCTTTGGCTGCAAGGGTTTCCAGGAAGGACATGGCCGTGTTTGCTTCAGGAATGGTGACTTTCTGGAGCGGCACCTTGGGGCTGACCAGCACAAAGTAGGGATCGCTCGCAGCCGGGGAGCGGGGAGACTTGAGCCGGAAAACCAGCAGCAGCAGCAGCCCGGCCAAGATCAAACTGCCGAGGCCATAAACCCATCCGCCCTCTTTTGAGGTTTGCCAGACGTGCCGCCTCGGAATCTGTAGGGTGGTGCTGTGGGTTTCGGAATCGAGGAGCGTGCGGATTTCAAGCGTCTGCGGAATCCACCCCAAGCCTTGGCTCTGGAACGTGACCTCGTATTCCTCGAAAATGCGGGCTGCCGTTGCTTGGAGCGCGGCTTCGGCGGGTTGGGCGGAGAGGAAGCGTCCTCCGTTTGCCGCCACCGCCGAACGTCCCTCTGGAGAGGATGGAGTGTCGGAAAAGACGAACAGGGTGGTTTGCTTGCGGATGAGGAGGTTTTGCAGGCGGTGCCAGTCTTCCTCCGGGAACTCCTGTTCGCTCCCGTTCGAGAACCACAGGACCACCATTCGCGAACCGTCCTCTCCCTGCTCCAAAGTGGCGTGGAGGGCTTGGAGCGAGGCCGCTGCATCCGGCCCCTCCGGGGAAGCCTCCCCTTGCTCAGGCCAGTCTTTGGTGAAGGCGGTGCCGTTGGTGGTCAGCCGGATGCGGTCGGCTTCCATTCCTTGCGTTTGGATCGCTTGGAAAGCTGAAGCCAGCGCTGCTGCCGATTCCGGGGCTTGCAGGAGTGTGGGTTCCACCAGCAGCGCGAGGTCCAGTGCCCTCTGGGGAGAACGCAGCTGCAAAGACTCCGGGGTTTGCCACTGCTGGTTGACGCTCAGCAGCAGGTCTTGGGCACTGAGGTCGGATTTGGCCCCCGGAATGGACAAAAAGAGGCGGTAGGGTCCGCCAGTGTGGGCATTGCTGAGGTCCAGCCCGGTCACCGCCAAAGGGGCGGCGAAAATAGCGGGAGGCAAGCAGCAACCGAGTAGCAGAAGCGCCAGCCGCAAAATGCGGTCGCACTTCTCCCAGGTTGGGATGTTCATCTTCAGATTCGAATCAACTGTAGTTGTGCTGATCCGATGCTGATGATGTCGCCGGTTTTGACGGATTGGTTTTGGACGGGGCGGAAGTTGACCTGAACGGGGCCGCCGTCACTGAGGTTCCGGATCTGGTAATCCCCCGGGCCGCTCGTGACTTGGGCGTGACAGATGTCAACCTCCCTGTGGTCTCTTAAAACAAAATCGTTTGTTTCACCATAACCCAGTGTGGAGGCCGCCTGATCAAGCAGGAACACCTCACCCTGTTGGGGTCCGTTGAGAACCCGCAGCGCGCTTGTTGCTCGTGTGAGGTGCCAGGGCACCAAGCAGATGAAAAGCGCAAAACCAACCGCCAAGACTCCGAACCCGTGCATGGGGCCATCAACTTGGATCAGTAATAATCCTTCAAACAAAACTCCGCCGAGCAGCCCTCCTCCGGCCCCCAGCAGTGGATAAGACAGAAACGCTTTCGGGGCCTTCCAATCCAATCCTCGGATCAAAGCGCCCACGCAGGTTCCCAGCAAAATAAAACTCACAATCCGGCCTGCGGCAACAGGCAGGTCAAAACCCAGTAGAACTTGGGAAAGGGCAAAAACCAGCACGCCCAGCACGCCTCCAAGGACGAGTCCTGACAGTCCTTGAAGGGCCAAGTGTGTGGTGCGGTGCCCGGTGGCAATGGGGTGGAGCAGTTTGGCGGAAAGCCCAAATCCGGCCCCCAGCCCGAGTCCCATGCTCAGGTAGGGGTCGAACCCGCCATCAAGGACGGCTCCCAGCCAACTGTTGAAAAGCTGCACCAACCCCCAGCCCCCCAGCCCGCCAACAAGCAGGAGCAGGCCTCGCGTGGTGATCAGTTGCAGTTTGAATGACATCTTAAAAACCTACTTCACAAAAAAAATCAGGCATCTGCCTTACGCCGCCGGATGAAGGCGGGAATGTCCAGATTCTGCTGAAAGCCCGGTTGTCCGCTCCGTTTTGCCCAGGTCGGATACATTGGCTCCGTTTGCACATCCGGAGTGCCGCCGTTCCGCCCGGTTTGCTGAAGCAGGCGCTCGCCAGGGCTTAAATCTGTGCGCTCTCCCTGAATCGGGAGTTCAGGTCCGTCCCACATGGGGCTGGCCTCGTCAGCAGCGTCCGTCGGGTCCGGGGCTTCCGGCTCCATCTGAACCACGCTGCTGGAGGGGGCTGTTTCTCGGGGGGCGGTCTCTTTTTCTGATCTTGAAGGCTCCGTCTCCACCACATGGACCGGACCTCCTGCCGGGGCGGTCGGTTCCGCGTCCACGGAATCATCCCCCGCCTCCATTGCGGCAACGGCAGGCTCGCCGTCCACCGCCATGTCAGCGTCCTTAGAGTCGTCCGCCTCGGCCCCTGATCCATGGGTCACCACATCATCGTAAATGGCGCCAATGATGTTGTTGGATTCGGCTCCGGGGCTCGCTTCCACGAAGTCCTCACCGGAGGGGAGTTCCTCGGTGCCCAACGGAGGATTGTCCTCCAGTGTAGCGTATGTGGGTTCAGTCTCAAGCTCTGTGCTGGGTTGCAGGGCGATTGCCTCGGCAGGCACCTCGTCGAGCGTGAGGGGGGCCACCACGGGAACTGGGGTGGCGGGAGGTGCCGGAGTTGCAGGTGTCAGCGGGCTTGGCGGGGCTGCGGGCCGGGGAGATTGGACTGCGGGGCGTTCGGTTTGCTGCATTGCGAAGGCTTGATTGTCAAAGCCCGTCGCGATCACGGTGATCATGATGCGGTCGGTCAAGTCATCGTTGATCGAGGCGCCCCAAATGACCACGGCCTCCGGGTGCCCTTGCTGCTGGATGAAGTCGGAAGCTTCCGTGACTTCATGGAGCGTCATGTCCACGTCGCCCACCACGTTCATCAAGATGCCTCGTGCGCCCTCCACCGAGCGGTCGCTCAAGAGCGGACTGCGGATGGCCTGCTCGGCGGCCTTCAGTGCACGGTTCTCCCCCGTTGCCGTTCCGGTGCCCATGACGGCCTTGCCCTTGTTTTCCATCACGGTTCGGACATCGGCAAAGTCGAGGTTGACGATGCCGTCCCTTGTGATCAGGTCCGAAACCCCCTGGATACCTTGCCGCAACACGTCGTCGGCCAGACTGAAGGCTTCCAGCATGGACGTGTGCTTGTTGATGAGCTGCAGGAGGTTGTTGTTCGGAATCACGATGAGGGTGTCCACGTACTTCCGAAGTTCCTCGACTCCCTCAAGGGCGGCGTTTCTGCGCCGCTTGCCTTCGTAGTTGAACGGCAGTGTTACCACCCCAACCGTCAGGGCTTGGGACTCCTTGGCCACTTGTGCGACCACCGGAACCCCTCCGGTCCCGGTGCCGCCCCCCATGCCTGCGGTGACAAAGACCATGTCGGCCCCAGAGACAGCTTCCCGAATGGGATCCATGCTCTCCAGCGCGGCGCTGCGGCCAATTTCGGGCTTGGCTCCGGCTCCCAGCCCTTGGGTGCAGTGTGCGCCGAGTTGGAGCTTGGTGGGGGCAAGCGACTTTTTCAGATCCTGCAAGTCCGTGTTGGCGGCAATGTACTCCACGCCTTCCACATTCAGGTCAATCATGCGGTTGATGACGTTGCCGCCGCCGCCGCCAACCCCAACCACCTTGATGCTGGGGGAATTGTCTCGCACGGTCTGGACTCCGGTGAACTTTAACATGGGACGCTTTTGGTTGTGTGTGCTGAGTTAAGGGTTAGGGCGCTCAAAAGAACTCCTGCATCCAGTCCTTCATCCGACGGGACACCTTGTGGAAGAGGTTGGTTTCGTCCCCGACAAAGTTCAACTTGCCCTGGTTGCTGTTGATGCCAAAGCGGACGAGGCCGACGCTGGTGGCGTACTTGGGCGAATAGACCAGTTCCTGGAGGCCGCCAATCTTTTCCGGAAAGCCGACCCGAACCGGGAGGTTCAAGATCGAATGCGCCAGGCGGTCTGCGCCGGGCATGATGCAGGTGCCGCCCGTGATCACCATTCCGGAGGCCATCAGGTTGTGGTAGCTGGTCTTTTCCACCTCCTGCGCGATCAGCTCGAAGATTTCGATGAACCGCGCCTCGATGATTTCGGCCAGCACCTTTTTCTTCATCTTCCGGTTGGTCCGGCCCCCCACGTTGGGAACGTCAATCATTTCGTCCTCCCCCACCATCTCAGACATGGCGACCCCGTACTGGTGCTTGATTTCTTCGGCTTCGGCCAAGGGGGTTCCCAAGCCGATGGCAATGTCGTGGGTGAGGTGGTTGCCGCCGAGGGCGAGGACCGCCGTGTGGACGATGCTCCCCTCGGAGTAGATGGTGATGTCCGTGGTGCCGCCGCCGATGTCGATCAGCACCACCCCGACTTCCTGCTCGTCCGGGCTGAGGACCGCCTGACTGGACGCAAGTGGTTCAAGGACAATGTCCTCCACGTCCAGGCCCGCCTGATTGCAGCACTTGATGATGTTTTGCGCGGAAGTGACCGATCCGGTCACGATGTGGACGTTGACCTCCAAGCGGGTGGCGGCCATTTCCAAGGGGTTCTGGACGCCGTCCTGATCGTCAACGATGAATTCCTGGGGGAGGATGTGCAGGACTTCACGGTCGTTCGGGATCAACACCTGGGCGGCGTCAATCACGCGGCGGATGTCGTCCTCCTGAACCACCTTGTTATAGACCGTCACCATCCCCCGGCTGTTTTGCCCACGGATGTGGTGTCCGGCGATTCCGGCGTACACGGCGTCAATTTGCTGGCCGCACATCAGTTCGCACTCGTCGAGTGCCTTCTTGATAGAGCGGACCGTGCGGTCAATGTTGACCACGACGCCCTTGCGGAGACCGTCCGATTTTGCGGTCCCCACCCCGACGATGTCGAGTTGGTCCCGGCTTTCGCCGTTGACGGCGATGGCGCAGATTTTGGTCGTGCCTATGTCCAGGCCGACGACGAGTTCACTGGGTTTGGTCTTGGCAGGCATCCATGCCTCAAAGTGTTAGTGTGGGGGAGATGGGTTGTGTTCCTAATTCCGCTTGAGCCTCATCAACTTCCCTGTCAACTAGCTTCCGTTCTTCGGAATTAGTATATGGTTTTTCGTTATGAATAAAAGATTTTTTTTGCGATGTCAACCCATTTTGTTAAATTTATTCAATTTTTCTGCTTTTTTTAGATAAATTATATCATTAATCATTACTGACAGGCCGTTCCCGCATAGGCTTGACCTGCGGGACACGGCAGGTTTTTTTCGTACAAAGGGCCGCATAAATAGGTGCGGTCGGGCAGGAGGGTTCCCTCCTCCTCAAGCGGGCTGGGACGCTCTCCGGAGCGGAGGACGGGATAGATTTTCCCATCCTCCACCAGAAACTGACTGGCATGCCGCAGCACCACCAACTGGCACACCCGCGCAAGTTCCTGCTGGGCCTTGGAGGGGTAGTGGTAGGCTCGGGGGCCGGAGGTGCAGGCCGCCCCGGCGATGCCTGCCAGCAGGAGCAGGCAGAGGGGGTCAATTCGAGAAAAGACGCCGCACATTCCGGAGCTGCCTTGAAGAGCAAATGGCGATCACCCGGCTTTCGGGCAGCACATGAGTGGCACCCACGGCGACCTCCCAGCGGCCCTCGTGCTCAATGCCGCCGATGAGGATGCCATGCTCCTTGAAAAACGCCGCCTGGCCCCCCAGCGATTTCTTGGTGATGGGAGCGTTCGAGGCGGCTTGGAACTCGACCACCTCGGCATCCACCCCATGGAGGTGCGCGACGGAAACCAACTCGTTCCGGCGGACGTACTTCAGGATTTCGTTGGCCGTGGAGATTTTCGCGTTGAGCGCAATGTCCAGCCCAATGGTTGAGGAGAGGACGAGGTAGTCCTCGTTGTCCACCAGGGCGATCGTCTTGCCGGCCCGGCCCCCGACCTCCCGGTTGTCCCGATTCATGAGGTGCTTGGCGAGCAGGCAACTGATGATGTTGGTCTCGTTGTCTCCGGTGGTCGCCACAAAGGAATCCGAGTCCGGGATCCCGCACTGGATCAGGTCATCAAGGTTAGTGCCGTCGCTGTGCATCACCTCGGCCCGTTTCATCAGCCCCGCCAGTTCCTCGGCCCGTGCCGGGTCGCGCTCAATCAAGCGGACCTCCACCTCGTCCTCCAGCAGTTGCGCCGCCCGTTGTCCAATCAGCCCACCGCCCAAAATGGCCATGCTGCGCACCCGTCCTTGCTCGACCCCGATCTCCTCCATCAGCTTGTCCATGTTCTGGGTCAGGGCCATGATGAACACCTGGTCGGCGGCGACAATGCTTTCGTCCGCCTGCGGGATGATCGTGGTGATGCCCCGTGCGATGGCCACCACGCGGAAATTGGTTTCGGTGTAGCGCTTCGACAGCTCGCGAGGGGTCATGCCCACCAGCGGGGAGTCGTCCGTGACGCGCAGTCCCAGAACGCGCATGTTGCCATTGCCGACGTCCACCATGTCGTTTCCGGAAGAACGCCGCACCAGCCTTTGGATTTCCTGCGCGATCAGTTCCTCCGGGTGGACCACGAGGTCAATGTGAAAGCTGCGGGATTCCTCGGAGTTGAGGTTGTCGAAATCGAGGGTCCGCAGTCGGGCGATGCGCCTCTGGATGCCCACCCGCTCGGCCACCACGCACGCCAGCATGTTCACCGCGTCGTCGTTGGTCGCTGTGATCAGCAGGTCCATGTCCGGGGCGCCCGCCTCGTCCCAACTCGAAAGGTCCATCGCGTTGCCGTGGACCAGCGAGAACTCGGTGGATTCCGCAACCGATTTCAGCAAGTCCGCGTCGGACTCCAGCACCGTCACCTCGTAGCCCTCGTGATCCAACCGCCGCGCAAGGTGCAGGCCCACCCCGCCAATGCCGATGATGAGGATGCGGTTGATCTCGCTTTTCATGGGGTCAGATGGTGAGTTCGTACTGAAGCAGGTTGGAGGGCGAGTGGAGCGGGTTCTTCGAGGAAATGTCCACCTCGTAGAACCCGTCGGCCTGCGGGACCGAGTTTTCGTCGTAGATGTTCTCCGGAAGGTTTCCGTCAATCAGGCACTGCATGATGGCGTTGCCGATCCACTTCTCGATCTTGAGGACCACGGTTTTCTTGCGCAGGCGCCCCTGGTCATCCCGGTTCAGGACGCTGGGAATGGTGTTGGTGGTGATGAACTGGTTGAGGTAGGGCGAGTTGAGGTTTTCGCGCGCCTCCGGGGATATGGTGGTGTGGGTGCAGTAGAAGTAGATGTTGGCGGGTCGGCAGTACTCGTTTTCGGCGATGGCGTTGATGTTGGCGGCAATCGTCCCCCCGGTGCGCACCATGTCGTCCAGCACGAAGACATCCCGGCCCTTGAGCATCTGGACCTCCTCGGTCAGGTCCAGTTCCACTTCGCGCTGCCCCAGCCGCTTTTTCCGGAAGGTCACGGCCACCGAATTGTGCAGCCCCGTGTACTGGCGGACCCGCTCGACGAATTCGGCGGCCCCCTCGTCCGGAGCGACAAACCCCACATGTTCGCCGTAGTTCCAAAGCCGCACCAGTCCCGAGCGCAGGACGTAGTTGGCGATCAGCGGGGCCATGTCCAGGTTGATGAAGCGCGGCAGGTCTCTGGAACTTGCGGCTCCGGAGAAGGTCTCCTCGTAAATCCGGCCCATCACTTCCGGTTTGTGGTTGTGGACGGTCATCACCAAGTCCACCCCCGCCGTCTTGAGCATTTTCGCGTAAAGCTCTGCGGAACAGGGCTGCCCCACGAACTTTTCGCGAGAGCTGAAATCCACGGCCTGGGGGTGGTTGGTGGTGCGCGGGCCGCGGTCTTGCGCCGAGAAGAACAGGTCCGGTTCCACCAAGCCCACAAACTCGGCCCCGTTCTCCTTGGCGGCAGAGGCGATCAGACAGTTGCGCATCGCCAACTCGTTGCGGGAGTGGTGCTGCGAGTGGGTGGAGAGGATGTAAACGGATTTGCCCGTCAGCCCGTAGCCCAAGGTGTCCTCCGTGGTGTTGTCATCAAGCAGGAAGCGGGGGCAGAACTCGGTGTTGACGAAGGACTTGAGGGCGATCAGGTCGGAGATGTCAATGGTCTGTGAGCGGGCGTAGGCCACCCCGATTGCGAACGAGGCGTCACTGACGTTGGAAACAAGAACGTGTTCGGTCATCCAAGCTCTTGGGGTCGTGGTGTTGCGGGGTCAGTAGGCGATCCCAAAGAGGACTTCCTGCTGGGAAGGTTCTCCGGAAACGATGCAGGTTCCGGGTTCGGGGTTGTCGGCAAAGGGGATGCAGCGGATGGTCGCCTTGGTCTCGGCTTTGATTTGCCCTTCCACCTCGGCGCTTCCGTTCCAGTGCGCCCGGATGAAGCCCCCTTCGGACTCCAGGATTTGCTTGAACTCGTCATAGGACCGCGCCGTCCGGGTTTGCTCGTCCCGGTAGCTTCGTGCGCGTTCCAGCATGTCGGCCTGAATGGTGCCGAGCAGTTGGATCACGTGGTCGGCGACTTGATCAAACGGCACCGACTGCTTGTCCCGGATGTCGCGGCGGGCGACCATCGCGGCGTTTTTCTGCAAGTCCTTCGGGCCGATCTCCACCCGCACGGGCACCCCCTGCTGAATCCAGTGGAAGAACTTCTCCGCCGGGCGCAGGTTGTCCCGCCCGTCCACCTTGATTTGCAGCGGGTCGAGGGTCTTGGCGAGTTCGCTCCGGAGGCTGTCTGCGACCTCCAGCAGTTGCGCCTTGGTTTCGTCACTGGTGATGACGGGTACGATCACCACCTGCACCGGGGCGATCTTCGGGGGCAACACCAGCCCGTCGTCATCGCTGTGGGTCATGATCAGGCCGCCGATCATGCGGGTCGAGACCCCCCAACTGGTGGTCCAGACCGGAACCTGCTGGTTGTTGCGGTCGAGGTAGGTGATGTCGAACGCCTTGGCGAAGTTCTGTCCGAGGTTGTGCGAGGTTCCGGCCTGGAGCGCCTTGCCGTCCTGCATCATTGCCTCGATGGTGTAGGTCGCCAGCGCCCCCGGAAATTTTTCGCTTGCGGACTTTTGCCCGGTGATCACCGGAATCGCCAAGTCCTCTTCCTGGAACTTCCGGTAGATCTCCAGCATCTGCAGGGTCTCCTCCTGCGCCTCCTCGTAGGTTTCGTGGGCAGTGTGGCCCTCCTGCCAGAGGAACTCGGAGGTGCGCAGGAACAGCCGCGTGCGCATCTCCCAGCGCATCACGTTGCACCACTGGTTGATCAACACCGGAAGGTCGCGGTAGCTGTTGATCCACTTCGAGTACATGTGGCCGATGACCGTCTCCGAGGTGGGCCGCACGACCAGAGGCTCCTCCAACTCCTTGCCGCCGCCGTGCGTGACCACGGCGCATTCCGGGCTGAAGCCCTCGACATGCTCGGCCTCCTTGGCGAGGAAGTGTTCGGGGATCAGCAGGGGGAAGTAGGCGTTGGTGTGTCCGGTTTCCTTGAACATCCGGTCGAGGCGCGCCTGCATCGCCTCCCAGATGGCAAAGCCCGTGGGGCGGATGACCATGCACCCCTTCACCGGGGCGTAGTCCGCAAGCTGCCCGGCGGCAATGACGTCGAGGTACCACTGCGGGTAGTTTTCGTGACGAGGCGTGATGTTCTGTGCCATGACTCTTGAAACGTTTGATTCAGGAGGGTGAGGAAGGAGCTTTCATGCGAAAACGTTACTGATTCCACGACAGAAGGACAAGCCCTTTTCTCAAAAACTGCGCACCCTGCCCAATTTCCTCTTGCCCATCTGCTCTAAGACGCATAGGCTAATGGGCGGTTGGCGTGTTGGCCGAGGCAAACGTTTCAGAATCCTAATCCACGAAGGAGAGCGGCAGGTGTTTGGAAAAAAACGAGACGAAACCGTGTCCCAAAGCGCCCCGACGTATGTGGGCGGGAGCATGAAGATTGACGGAAAAATCTGGGGACGGCGCCCCATCTGGATTGATGGCGAGGTGACGGGCACGATCAACTGCGAGAGCGAGGTGTTGGTGGGGCCGACGGCCAAGGTCAAGGCCACGATCCGTGCGGCGGTCATCAAAGTCAACGGGCAAGTCGAGGGCGAGCTTTATGCTTCGGAGCGCATGGAGGTGCTTCCGCAGGGGTTCATCCGGGGCAACATCACCAACCTGCCCGGCTGCCTCGTGATCCACGAGGGCGGGGTGATCGAGGGCGGGTGCCTGACCGCCAGCAAGGTCGAGGTCAAGAACATCATGCCCGAAACCCGCCCGAAGCTGCTGGACGCGGGCATCGTGCAGGCTCCGCAGCCCGCCTGACCACGCGCTACCCCTCCTCCTCCCTCAGCGACTTGGGGCTGAGTTCCCTTGAAGTCGCCACCGCCTCTCTGGCCGGAAAGGCCAGCAGCCGCTCGCGGAGCGGCTCCTTCTGCCGAATCGGCATCACCGGAATGATGAGCTGAAACGCCTTGCGGCGCACTTGGAGGTGGACCGACTGCACCGGAAGCCGCACTCCCTCCAGGTGCAGGGTCAGGTTCGCCCAGTTCCCCTGAATCTCCACCTGCCTTCCGGATTCCAGCAACTGCTCGTTCGCGCCCTGCGGGTCCGCAAGATTTTTGACGCTGCCCAGCAGGTCATGGGCGGACAGCAGCTTTTTCCCGTAAACCCGGAATTTCGGGCTGCGCACCAAGCGGCCCGGGTTCATCGTCAGCGAGTTGAGCGGTTCTTCGTGCAGGGCGATCCGGAAGCGCATCCGCCCCCGATACTGGCGGTCCTGCTCGTCCACATAGGTCGTGGTCGCCGCCGAAGGATGCGCGGTGTCCACCACAAAATCGCACCAGGCGTGCCCGGTTTCCATCTTTGGTGTGAGGTACTGCACCTGCATCACGTCCACCGGGATCGTGTGGGCCGAGCGGAACACCTGCAAGATCGCGCTGAGGGCTTGCGTGGGCTGGAGCAGGTACTTCAGGAATTCCACTTTTCCGAGGGGCCAGAAGCCCGCCTGAAGCTTCTCGCGGGTTTCGGACGCAACCCCCATCAGCACTTGAAACGCCGTGTTGACGCTGTCGGGGGAGCCGATCACCACGATCCGACCCCAGCCGTCCAAGACCGCCCGCGAGTACACGGCTTCCAGTGCACCTCCTTGGGCGGTGCTGACGAACTCGCCCGGAACCAACTGCTCCATGATGCGCAGTCCGTGCCGCCGCCAGAACAGCGCGGTACGGGGGTTGCGGGTGTCCACGATCAAGAAGAGGGGGTGGGCCATGTTCAAGCTCGGTTGGGTTGGTGGCGGTTTTGGAGCAATTGCAACTCCTGCTCGACCTGGGGCTTCATTTCGTCCAAGGTGCCTTCGTTCTCAATCAGCACATCCGCAAAGGGCTTGCGCTGCTCCGGGGTCCACTGGCTGTCCAGACGCTGCCGGGCGTCTTCTACGGACAGCCCGCGCTGGCGCGTGAGGCGGTCCATCACGGTGGCCGCGCTCGCCTGCACCACCCACACTTCCGTGCAGAATGAGGACCAGTCGGCCTCCAGCAGCAGGGCGGCTTCGAGTAACACCAGTCGGTCCTCGCGCTGTTCGGCGGCGGCTTGCGCCTCCTGTTGGGCTATCCGTCCAATCCACGGATGCGCAATCGCGTTCAGCCGCTTCAGGGCTTCCGGGTCCGCAAAAACCAGCACCCCCAGGCGTTTGCGGTCAATCTCCCCCTGCTCATCCAGAATACCACTCCCAAAGCAGGAAATCACCTCGTCACAGCCGGGATGCCCGGAGCGCAGCAGCCGATGCCCCAGCTCGTCCGCGTTGAGGGTCGGAATCCCCGCCTCGGCCACCCAACGGGCGACGGTGCTTTTTCCGGAGGCGATCCCTCCGGTCAAGCCGATCAGGATGGGTGCTGGCACACGAACCGTGGGTGAGCGTCAGGTGAGTTCAAACACATCTTGTCTTGCGAGCGCGTTGCAGGTAGAACATACCACAAGCCTAGCTGGAGGAACAGCGTTGAGCAAGATTTTGCAGGAGAAGCCATGACCTTGGATTTAGTGGGAGCGCTGGAATGCGTGTGGGAATCGCAGTCGCTTTGCGGGGAGGGGCCGCTTTGGGTGGAGTCGGAGCAAGCACTCTACTTTCTCGACATTGACGGCCAAAAGCTGCATCGGCATGAGGAGGCCACCGGAGCGCGGCGAACGTGGGAACTGTCCGAGAAAACGGGATGGATTCTGCCCCGCAAAGACCGAGCGGACTTTGTGATCGGCTGCACCTCCGGGGTGTATTTTCTGGATTTGGAAACGGGGGAGCGCACCTTCGTGCTGCTGCCCGATCCTGAGTTTCCGGAAAACCGCTTCAACGATGCCAAGTGCGACCGCGAGGGGCGCATTTGGGCCGGGCGCTCGCACGATCCGGAAACCGAGGCCACGGGGCATCTGTTCCGCATTGACCCCGATCGGTCCTGCTCCCGGTGGGACGGCCCTTACGTTTGCCCCAACGGCCCCGCAATCAGCCCGGACGACCGCACGCTCTACCACGTGGACACCTTTTCTCGCAGCATCTGGGCCTTCGACAAGCATCCCGACGGAACGCTGGCCAACCGCCGTTTGTTTGTTCAGTTGAGGGAAGAAAACGAAGGGTTTCCGGACGGCCTCACGGTGGATTCCACAGGACGGGTCTGGCTGGCTCACTGGGGCGGAAGCCGCATCACCTGCTTCAGTCCCGCCGGGGAGCGGCTGAGCGTGATTCCCCTGCCCGTGCCGCAGGTCACCAGTTGTGCGTTCGGCGGGCCGGACCTCAGCACGCTCTACATCACCACGGCGGCCCGTAGCCTCGATTCTTCCGCACACCCGCTCGCGGGAGCCTTGTTCCGGGTTTCCACAAGCACCACGGGCTTGGCCTCCTCCGCCTTTGCAGGCTGAAGCGCAGGTGGCTTGGGCAACCGCCTTTCCTGCCACGGATCTTCACGGAAGCTCGCTGACCCCCCTGCAAAACAGGGAGGGTAGGAGCGTGCCATGCCCGCGAACCGCGAAATCGGGATCGAAATCGAAATCGGAATCGTCATCCCCGCGAACCGCGAACTGGATTCCGGACTTTTCATGGCGGAGCCTCCTCAAACGCCTCCGGGTGCAGGATCAATTCGCCCACCCGCGTGA
>CAZQXS010000006.1:35280-56205 GCA_964597275.1 uncultured Pseudomonadota bacterium
GGCGGAGCCTCCTCAAACGCCTCCGGGTGCAGGATCAATTCGCCCACCCGCGTGACGGCCCCTTTCATGCGGATTTGGTAATCGGGCTGGATGGTGACATCAATGCGTCCGCCCGGCATGTGGACGGCGATTTCGGAGTCGCACCCGCCAAGGCGGTGGGCCGCCGCCGCCGCCGCACAACTGCTGCTTCCGGAAGCAAGGGTGTAGCCTGCGCCGCGCTCCCAGATGTGGATGCGGATGGCGCTGCGGTCCAGCACCTCCAGAAACTGGACGTTGGTGCGGTTGGGAAACCGGGGGTCGTTTTCCAGAATTTTCCCCCACTCGCGGGCCTGCTCCGGAGTCGCGGGGCGCTGCACCACGCAGTGGGGGTTGCCGATGGTCACGGCGGTGTAGCGCAACTCTTCGCCCAGGACGGCGATCGGCTCATCCACGACTTCCCGCGCATCTCCTGCGACGGGAATCTGCCGACTGTCGAAGGACACGCTTCCCATCTCGACAATCACGAGCCGCCCTTGCTCCAGCACCTGGGCTTCCACTCGCCCCCCCGGAGTTTCGATGGTGAAGGGCGTTTCGCCGATGGCTTGGCCATCCCAGAGGAAGCGGGCGAAGATGCGGAGGCCGTTGCCGCTTTTTTCGGCCTCGCTGCCGTCGGGGTTGAAGATGCGCAGGGGGAAGTGCCCGTGGTCGTTGGGTGGGCCGCCCCAGAGGATGCCATCCGACCCGGCCCCGCGATTGCGGTCGCACACCCGGCGGACGGTTTCCGGGTCGGGCAGTTTCGGGTGATCCCGCGAATCCAGCACGAGGTAATCGTTGCCAAGTCCGTGGTATTTGTGCAGTTTCATTCTTTGATTGAGAATCTAAAAGTTCTCACCACAGAGCCACAGAGATCACAGAGGAAAAATAAAGTAATAACAATGCTCTGTGTCCTCTGTGGCTCTGTGGTGAATTTAAGTGTCGGGCTACTTAACAGAGGGTCAAGGCTGCGCAAGGCGTTTGTGGGCGGCTTCCGGCGAGAGTTTGTCCGGCAGGAACTGGCCGTTGCTCAGGCGCAGGCGCACGCCGTCGCCATCAACGTACATGCGCACCGGTTCACCCTCCGCCGTGACGGATTCCAGCGCGTAGGTCGGCTTGCCGTCCACGAGGTCCGGGACCACCCGCGAGTTCTTGGGGTTCGCGCCAACGTCCGTGAGGAGGTTGCGGATACGCTTGAAACGGCGCTCCAGACTTTGCAGGGCTTGCTGCACCTGCTGGGGGTTGGCGAACTGTTCCACCTCCCCCATCCAAAACAGCGCGGTCCCCTTCGCGTTTGCAAAGAGAAAGCGCGCCTCCTGGCCAAATTCCTCCAGCAGTTCGTTGATGAGGCTGATCCGCTCGGCGCCTTTGGCGTCGTTCAAGCGCAGCATCCGGGGGTCCGCATCCTCCACCCCAAAATCGAGGTCGAACGACGCCAGCATGGCCTCCAAGCCCCCCGACTGGGTTTTGGCGTTTTCGGGGGAGTCGGCGGTGAGGGTGGTGCCCTTGGGGTTGAACTTGAGCCGTTTGATGGGCTGGGGCGGTCTGGAGTCTGACGGAAGAAAAAACAGCCCTGCGCTGATGACCAGCAGCGCCGCCAGTCCCGCCGCCAGCCACAGCTTGGAGAATCCCTTGGGTTCGGGTTTCTCGACGACGGGAGCCGGGGCGGCGGGTTTGCGTTCGGCGGTGGGGTGTTCCTCGTCATGCAGATCCGGGGTGACGATGGGTTCGCCAAAGGCCGGTTCCAACTCCCGGATGAGCTGGGCGTTGCGCTGCTGGATCAGCTTGATCTTGTCGAGCAGTTCAAACCCCTGGGTCCGCTGGAACACCCGCCGCAACTCGCCCACCAGAAATTTCACGCCGGGGTGCTTGCCGTCGTCGTCCTCGGCGGGAGGAAGCGTCCGGTGCCGCAGTTCCACTTCCAGCATCCGGGCGCTGAGCCGTTGCACCAGCCAGTGGTCGCGCCGGAAAACATCGGGGGTGACGGGGTATTCCGGCAGCTCAATCTCGGCGTCCTCGGACTGCCCCTCCTTGCGCTGCTTTTGGCGGACCTGTCGGCGCTGTGCGTTGATCGCCTCCCACTCGCGCTTGTATTCCCGCCACTCGCGCCGGAACCCGCTCCAGGTGTTCCGCAACTCCTGAGTGGCGGCAGTTGCACGGTTGAAGAGCGCGGCCACTTCCGGGTATTCCTCTGGGCGGCTGCGGCGGAACTGGAGCGAGAGCTTCTTGAGGCGTTCCTGCTGCTGCTCCAGCAGCTTGGACTGGCTTTCCAAGTGCTCCCATTCCTGATTGGAGAGCGGCTGTTTCCAGTCCCGCACGATGGGGTACATCAGCACCTCCAGCCGTGCGACGTCCAGAAAGATGGCGTTGAGGTCGAGGTGTTCCGGACGCGAGGTGTGGGCGCGGATTTGCTGGCGCACCGTGCCCCACGCGGATTCAAGGGCACCCGCTTTTTTTTTCGGGTCCACGAGGGGGAGCAGGTCGTCAAAATGATCCCCGGTGATCGGGTCAATGCGAAGGGGCTGGGATTCCTCGGACATGCGCGGCTGGTGGGAATTGGCTTGCGGTGAAGCGACGGCTTCCGTAAATTCCCGTCAGCTTACGTCAATCTTCCAGTCAATGCAATGATCGCCAAAACGTATTCGGCCACGGTTCTTGGAGTGGACGCCCACTGCATCGAGGTGGAGGCGGATCTTTCGGTGGGGCTGAGCCAGTTCACCATCGTGGGCCTGCCGGACGGCACCATCCGGGAAAGCCGGGACCGCATTCTGGCGGCCCTGTCGAATTCCGGGTTCAGTTTGCCGATCCGCAAGATCGTGGTCAACCTCGCCCCCGCGCCGCTTCGCAAGATCGGTTCCGGGTTCGATCTGCCCATCGCCATCGCCCTGCTGGGGGCCGCAGGAATGTTGCCGACGGAAGGGCTTTCCGAGTTCATGATGGTGGGGGAATTGTCGCTGGACGGTCAGATCAAGCCCGTCACGGGAGTGCTGCCCATGGCCATTGAGGCCAAGGCGAAGGGCTTGCAGGGACTCGTGCTGCCCAAGGAAAACGAGGCAGAAGCGGCGATTGTCGCCGACGTGCAGCGGGTTCCGGTGTCGCGGCTGGAGGAACTGGTCGGCTACTTTCAGGGCAGCGTCGAGGTCCGGCAGGGCCACTTTGATCCGCAGCAGTGGTTCCAGGCGCATCGGGCGGATTTCGAGGATTTGCAGGAGGTCAAGGGGCAGGAACAGGTCAAACGCGCCCTTGAAATCGCAGCGGCGGGGGGCCACAACTTGCTGATGGCCGGACCTCCGGGTTCGGGCAAAACCATGCTCGCCCGCCGCATGGGGGCGCTGCTGCCCACGCTCAGTTTCGAGGAGGCGCTGGAATGCACGAAAATCCACAGCATCGCCGGGCTGTTGCACTCGGATGCGCCCATGCTCACGGAACGTCCCTTTCGTGCGCCGCACCACACGATCTCCTCGGCAGGTCTGGTGGGCGGCGGCACCGTGCCCACACCGGGAGAGATTTCGCTCGCCCACAACGGGGTGCTGTTCCTTGACGAACTCCCGGAGTTCTCCCGGAACATCCTCGAACTGCTGCGGCAGCCCATCGAGGACCGCAAGCTGACAGTAGCACGGGCCGCGATGTCATTGGAATTTCCCTGCGATTTCATGCTGTTGGCGGCAATGAACCCGTGCCCGTGCGGCTATGCGGGAAGCAGCGTTGGCGAGGGCCAGTACCGCAAGGAGTGCCACTGCACGCCCAAGCAGATCGAACGCTACCGCACCCGCATCTCCGGGCCGCTGCTGGACCGCATTGACCTGCATGTGCAAGTGCCTGCCGTGGACTACGCACAGCTTGCGGACACCCGGCGGGGGGAGTCCACCGCCACGGTGCGGGAGCGGGTGGAGCAAGCCAGAGCGGTGCAGCGCGAGCGTTTTCGCGACACCGACATCCGCTCCAACGCCCGGATTTCCCGCAAGTTTTTGGAGGAACACGCCACCCCGGATTCCGCCTCGCGGTCCTTGCTGGAAAACGCGATTTCCCGCATGGGCCTGAGCGCACGGGCGCATGACCGCATCCTCAAGGTCTCCCGGACCATCGCCGACCTCGCAGGCTCCGAAAACACCCAGTCGGCCCACGTCGCCGAGGCGATTCAGTACCGCGTGCTTGACCGCCCTGCGGCGCTCTGATATAAATAATTTATTTTTCGGACATAACGAAAATGAGTGTTTACGGATACATCCGCATCAACAGCCGCCGCCCGCGTCCACAAAAGCTTTCACTGCTCCAGCAGTCTCGCATGATCCGAGATTATGCAGACTCCAAGGGGTGGGCGCTCAAGCAGAACCTCCGGGATATCGTGACCTCCGACCGCAGCGAGCAGTGGACCCGGCTCAACCGCCTGAAGCAATTCGTCGAATCCGGACGCGTTTCGGTGCTGATCGTGCCGAGGCTGGACCGCTTGGGGCGGGACATCCGCAAGGTGGCGGGACTGCTGGAATTGCTGAAGAAACACAAGGTGCGGCTGGTGGCCCTTGCCGACGGCGTGGACAGCAACACCAAGTCCGGGAAGGCCGTGCTGAAGACGCTGGAGCATGTGGGCTGCTGGGAGAACCGCCGCATCCCCGACCGCACCCGCGAGTTCATCGAGCGCAAGCGCGATCAGGGTGAGCGGGTCGGCCACGCCCCCTTCGGCTTCCACTATGTACGCGGGGTTTTGGTGGCGCACGAACGCGAGCAGCGCGTTGCGGGCATCATCCGGGAACAGCGGGCCGAAGGACTCAGCTACCACCGCATCGCTAAGTATCTCAACACGAAGCGGTTTCCCTCCAAGCGCGGGGGCAAGTGGTACGCCGAAACGGTCAAGTCCGTCTGCGGCGGGCCGACCTCGAAACCCACAACCGGTTGACCCGTTCCGGAGTTATTCCCGCGCAGGCGGGAATCCAGAAAGTCGCAGGCATGGCCTGCTCCTATACCATTGGCTGGTCCTTCCCGCGCAGGAAGGATCCAGTCACCCTGCCACAATCTCCCGGATGTGCCCGAGGGTGGTCTGGATCATCTCGGCGTCCACCATCAGGTTCGGCACGGCTCGCATCAACCCCGGCCCTTCGGGGAGCATCAGCACGTCCCTTTGCTTGAGCTGCTCCACGAACTCGTCAACGTCCATGCGCTCCAACTCAAAGTAAACGAGGTTGGTCTCCACCCCTGCCACATCAAGGGAGATTCCCTCAATCTGGGCCAGCCCTTCCGCGAGAGTGCGGGCGTTTTGGTGATCCTCCGTGAGGCGGTCCCTGTGATGGTCAAGGCCGTAGAGCGCCCCGGAGGCAATGATCCCCGCCTGACGCATGCCTCCGCCGAACAGCTTGCGGAAGCGTCGCGCCCGCGCCACGAACGTCTGCGACCCTGCCAGCGCGGACCCCACCGGAGCGCCCAGCCCCTTGGAAAAGCACACACTCACGGAATCAAAATGCCGGGCGATTTCCGGCTCCGCCACCCCGGACGCCACGCAGGCGTTCCAGAGCCGCGCTCCGTCCAGGTGCATTTTCAGCCCTTGGGAGTGGGCGTATTCTGAAACTTCGGCCAAGGTGTCCAGAGGCCAGATGCGCCCGCGTCCGAGGTTGCTGGTGTTCTCCACACAAACCAGCTTGGGCTGGGGGAAGTGTAGGTCGCGGGGCCGGATGGCCTTGGCGAGGGTCTCGGCGTCAAAAACCCCCCGCTCGTTCGGAAGCGGGGTGCAGCTCACCCCGGCCAGTGCGGCAGGCCCGCCTGCTTCGTCATAGTAGATGTGGGCGTTGTCCGCGAGGAAGACCTCATCGGCAGACTCCGTGTGGGCACGCACCGCCACTTGGTTGGTCATGGTCCCGGAGGGCATGAACACGGCGGCCTCCATGCCAAGGACTTCGGCAGTGCGGGCTTCGAGGGCATTGACGGCGGGGTCGTCGCTGTACACGTCATTGCCCACCTCGGCCTCCGCCATCACGCGGCGCATCTCCGGAGTGGGCAGGGTGACGGTGTCGCTGCGCAAATCAATCATCAGTTCTCCTTTGGGTAAGTTTCAAATGGTCCGTTGGGACAATCGGTGCCGTTGTGACAAGAGCAGAGGCAAGCCCGCACAAAACGGACTTGCAGACGACCCATAATTGCAACATTCTTAGCAAGGACTTGCAATGGAATCCCAATGACCGACCTCGACAAACTCTCAGGCGCCGCCGCCCGCTTCCTCACCAAGCGAGAACATCCGCCCGAAAACGACCTGGACGAACTCTTCAAGCTCATCCGCATGCTCACCAAGGGGGAGGGCCTGCACCTTGGGCAAATCCTTGTGGAGGCGCTGGAATCCCCCGGAACCGCAGGAGCGCCACTGGCTGAGACCCTGCGGGGGCTGCCCAACGAGGAATTGTTGCAGCGACTCCAACAATTTGCTGACAAAAACCGCGCCTCGCGGTTCAATGAGGCAGATGCCCTGCTCAAGAACTTGAGTCAAGCCAGCGATGAATGACCGGCCACTTTTGCCAAAGCGGTCAGCAACGGAAAAGGGGGGGGGATGGAAAAAAAACAGGAAAAAAAGTTGACATTGACCGCACGATCCCCTAAATATACATGCCGCAATTGTGCGAAACCACCTGCCGATGCTCATGCAATCTGTCAAGGTTTACGGGCTTTTTGGACAGCCCGCTGGGGTCACACTCCAACTGGACGATGAGATGCTGCAGGCGTTATCCCCCAGCGACCTGCTGGAGTTACAGAACCGCTCCTACATCGTCCTCAACATCCTGCGTAACGGAAACGGGCCAAGCCTGAACCTTCAGGAGTGCCCGAACCCCCACCTCTATCCCGACAAGCACCGCCGCTTTGCCGCAAGTGCGGAACCGGCCTGCGCCTGAGCAGTCATCTCTGCGAAACGTGTGGGATGGTGTGGTGGGCCCGGCTGGGTTCGAACCAGCGACTTCCTGCGTGTGAGGCAGGCGCTCTCCCACTGAGCTACGAGCCCAAAACCGAAGGGTGCGGGGTTGGGGCGGCACTTGAAAAGCCAACCAACAAACTGACGGGAATCGCCCCGGAAGTCAATCAAAATCCGCAGAGGGCGAGACGTTTCCGGATTCAGTCCTGCACGGGAACCGTCGTGCGGGGCGGAGGCGGGCGAAAGCCTTCGTCCTCCCAAGTCAGGAAGCGGCTGCCGATCACTTCTTCCGTGCTTTGGACGGCAACGAACGCATCCGGGTCGGTTTCCACCAGTGCGGCCTTGAGGCGTCCGAGTTCGAACAGGTTGATGACCGTGTAGATGACGCGCTTCGGCTCGTTGCGGAAGGTTCCGGTGGCCTGGAAGTAGGTGGCCCCCCGGTCCAGCGGGCGGATCACGTTTTCCAGCACCTCCTCGGGGTGGTCCGAGATGATGAAGACGGAGCGACGCTGGGAGAATCCTGTGATCACGCGCTGCATGGTCCACGAGAACACAAAGATGAAAATGCCCGTGTAGAGCGCGTAGTCGAGTTCGTAGAGCAGGGCGTTGGTGGCGAGGACCGTGAAGTTGACGCAGTTGAACGTGACCCCGATGGGCAGCGCAAAGCGTTTTTTCAGCACCGTGCCCACGATGTCCAGCCCCCCCACGGTTCCGCCAAAACGCAGGTACAGGCCCGTTCCCCCTCCGGACAGCACCCCGCCCAGGATGGCCGCCAGCAGCGGCTCCTTGGTGGGGATGACGACCCCTTGCGTGAGTTCCAGCGTGGCCGTGAAAATCCCCATGCCCAGCAGGGAGGCCACCAGAAACTTGAGCGTGAACTCGCGGTAGCCCACCACGAAGATCGGAATGTTGACGAGCAGGTAGATGACGCTGATTGGCGGCTTTCCCCCCAAAAAGTCGTGGAGCAGCAAGGACAGCCCGGTGATGCCGGCACTGTAGAAGTTGTGTGGGATGAGGATGCCGTGGATGACTGCGCTGAAGAGCAACGAGCCGACCACGACCAACCCCAAGACCCACCAGAAGCGCAGAGTCCGGAGGGCAGTGGTGAGTTCGGCGAGTTCGGATTTGAAGTTGCGCATGACGGCTCAAAAGAAGGTGTGGAAATGTAGCCCACATTCTCGCGCATTTCCGTGCAACCTGCGACACAAATCCGTTGGCTGGACTCTTTCACGGCTTTGCGCCAGACTGCCTGCAATTCGCGGAGGTGGATGCGTCACTGGTGGGCGCCCCGGTCTTCAAAACCGTGCGTGCGGCACTAATCCTGTCGCAGGTGGGTTCGATTCCCACACACTTCCGCCAGTTTTGGCGTTTCCATCACAATCATTCAATTACAACCATTCAATCACATCACCATGAAAATACTAATCGCCGGATTTCAGCACGAGACCAACACCTTTGCTCCCACCAAGGCCGACTGGGCCGCATTTGTCCAAGGCGGGGGGATGCCGGGCATGACGCACGGCAGCGACGTGCTGGACTTCCGGGGCATCAACATTCCGGTGGGCGGATTTCTGGACGCGATGCACGGCGGGCCTCATCAGGTCGTTCCGGTGATTTGGGCGGCGGCGTGCCCTTCGGCGGAGGTGACGGAGGACGCCTTTGAGCGCATTTCCGCAAAGATCGTCGAGGCGGTGTCCGAGCAACGTCCGGATGCGGTGTATCTGGACATTCACGGGGCGATGGTCGCCGAGCATGTGGACGATGGCGAAGGGGAGCTGCTGCGGCGCATCCGGCAGGTGGTTGGCCCCAAGGTTCCGGTGGTCGGCAGCTTGGATTTGCATGCGAACGTGACCGAGCAGATGCTTCAGAATGCCGACGCGCTCGTGGCTTACCGCACCTACCCGCACGTGGACATGGCGGAAACCGGAGAACGTGCCGCCTTTTTGCTGAGGCAGTTCATGGAAGGGGGGGATCGGCTTTCCTTGGCGTGGAAGCGCATCCCGTTTCTGATGCCCCTGCACGGGCAATGCACCGACATGAACCCTGCGAAGGGAACCTATGCGCAGTTGGGGGCGTTGGAGCAGGGGGCGGTCACGAGCCTGTCCTTCACGCCGGGATTTCCGGCGGCGGACTTCCCGGAGTGCGGGGGTGTGGTTTGGGGGTATGGCACCAACCAGGCGGAGGTCGAGGATGCGGTTGCCGCGCTCACGAACCATGTCAACGAGCGGGAGGCCGACTGGTGGATTGACCTCCACCAGCCGGACAAGGCGGTGCAGGAGGCGATGCGCCTCGCTCAGGGCGCAAGCCGTCCTGTCGTGATTGCGGACACGCAGGACAATCCGGGGGCCGGGGGCAACTCGAACACGACCGGAATGCTGCGGGCTTTGGTGGCCAATCAGGCTCAGGAGGCGGCGCTGGGGGTGCTGTTCGATCCAGCAGCGGCGGAAGCGGCCCACAAGACCGGAGTTGGAAAAACCATCACGCTGGGCTTGGGCGGCGAACCTGCCTTGGGGGATCAGCCGTTTAACGGAACGTTCACCATTGAAAACCTCAGTGAGGGCAAGCTGACTGTAAAGGGGCCGATGATGCGTGGGGCCAAGATCAGCCTTGGGCCGACGGCGTGCCTGCGGATTGGAGGCGTTCGCGTGGTGGTGGGTTCGACCAAGGTGCAAATGCTCGACCGCGAGCTTTACCGCGTGGCTGGAGTGGAGCCGGAGCAGATGAAGATTCTCGTCAACAAAAGCTCGGTCCACTTCCGGGCCGACTTCACCCCGATCGCTGAGGCCGTGCTTGTCTCCGAAGCCCCCGGCCCGATGGTCGCCGATCCCATCAACCTGCCGTGGAAGCGGCTCCGGCCCGGAATCCGCATTCGGCCCAACGGGCCTGTTTTCGTAGGGTAATTCCAAATGAACCAAACCATCCTGCTTTTGAACGGCCCCAACCTCAACCTGCTGGGAACCCGCGAACCCGGAATCTATGGGAGCGACACGCTGAAGTCCATCGAGGCGCGTGTCCGGAACCTCGTCGAATCCGAGGGGTTTGCCTTGCAGTGCTTCCAGTCGAACACCGAAGGTGCCTTGATTGACTGGATCCACGAAAACCGCGATGCCGGTTTTTTGCTGATCAATCCGGGGGCGTTCACGCACACGAGCGTGGCCCTGCGGGACGCGATCCAAGGCGTAGGGATGCCGTTTCTGGAGATTCACATCAGCAACGTTCACCAGCGCGAACCCTTCCGGCATCATTCGTACTTTTCGGATGTGGCCGTGGGGTGCCTGATCGGGCTGGGGGTGCGGGGCTACGAGTTGGGGGCGCGGTTTGCGATGGACTACCTGCGCGACCGGGCCGGATGAGCGACGCTCAGGCTTTCCGGCAGTTGCCGTCATGAAGATTTCGGCGGGGTCGGGCTTTGCCGTGACCAATCTCGCGTTGGGCGCATTGGTTTCGTACAACGTGGGCATGGTGGGAAGCCAGCGTATCCAGCAGGCGGTGCTGGACCTTCCGGTTCCTCCGCAGTCCCAACGGTCGCAGGCCGCCGTGGTGAACCCCAAAGACCAGCAACGCTCCTTGGGGGAGTTCCGGCAAACGCTGGAGTCCAACGTCTTTCACGCCCAGAAAAAGGAGCGCCCCAAGCCGAAGCCCCAGCCCGTTCCCGATCCGCCCAAGCAGGCTGTCGCCGAACCTCAGCCGACGGTCGAGGTCGCCCCGCCGACCCAACTGGACTTGGCGGTGTCCGGGACGATGATTTACGGTCCCAAAAACTCGTTTGCCTTCATCAGCCGCAGGGGCAAGCTGGAGCAGTACTCGGTGTATCAGGTGGACGAGTGCATTGACCCGCAGAACTACCGCCCGGACGAGGAGTGCAAATCCGGCAGCATTCGCATCGTCGAAATCCGGGACCGCGAAGTGCTGATCGAGCATCAGGGCCGCAAGGAGCGCATCCTGATGGAGAACGATCCGGCGTATGCCGCGATTCCAGAGGACGACACCTCACGGACCGTGCAAAAAGCACTGATTCAAACGGTGGGCGATTCCCCCCAGCAAGCCACGCCCTCCCGCGATGCCACCGAACAGCGAGGGGGTGCGCAGGAACCCGCCCTGCCGCAAAAGGGACAGACGACCTTCAACTACACCCGCGCCTGGGTGGACGAGCAGTTGGAGAACTTCGACAAAATCCTGATGGACGCCCGCGTGGTGGCGACGGAATCGAAGCCTCCGCGCTTCAAGTTCAAGTTCATCAAGCGCGGCAGCCTCTACGAAAAGCTGGGCTTGCAGAAAGACGACGTGATTCTGGAGGTCAACGGCTTTGTGATTGACTCCATCCCCAAGGGACTCAAGCTCATGGAAACCCTGCAATCCGAGCGCGAAATCGTCCTCAAGGTGGAACGGCAGCAGCAGCCCGTGACCTTCCGCTACTTCATTGACTGACGGCAGTTCTCCGCTTCTCATCCTCCAAGAAAAACCAAATCCGGGGTTGACCTTCCCGGAAACTCGCGTAGAATGTTTGCGTTAACATGCACAGGGGGAGCGGGCCATCCCCGCAGAAAATCACGACAACACCCTAAAACGAGCCTGATTCAGTGACTGTCTCTCGGAAGAGGACTCCCCAAGCATCCGCCAAGATGAAGGACGTGGCGGAGCGCGTGGGGGTTTCACTCATGACCATTTCCCGCGCCCTGCGCAATCCGGAGAAGGTCGCTCCGGCGACCCGGAAAAAAATCGAAGAGGCGATTGCCGACTTGGATTATGTGCCGGATTTGACAGCAGGCACCCTCTCCTCGCAAAAAAGCGGGTTCATCGCGGCGCTGGTGCCCCTGCTGAACAGCTCTCCCTTTGCAGACACGGTTCAAGCCCTCTCGGCCCACCTGCGCGAACATGGCTATCAGCTTCTCTTAGGCAGCACCAACTACTCTCTTGAGCAGGAGGAGTCCCTGCTGGTGACGTTGCTGGGGCGTCGCCCGGAGGCCATCGTGCTGACGGGCAGGCGGCATTCCGACACTTCGCGTCGTTTGCTGAAACGCGCCGGGATTCCGGTTGTGGAAATTTGGGACTTGCCTCCGAAACCCCTTGACATGGTGGTGGGGTACTCCAACCATGACAGCGGAGTTCAACTCTGCCAACGCCTGATCGAAAAGGGGCATCGCGCTATTGGCTACGCGATCACGAGTACCGGAGATGACGACCGAGGCGAGCAGCGTCTGCAAGGGCACATCGCGGCACTGGAAGCGGCGGGGCTGCCCGTGTTGGTGGAACGGGTGGGCGAACCGCCGGTCACGATGGAGACCGGGGCAGCGGCATTTTCCAGCCTGCTGGCGAAAAGCCCGGAACTGGATGCCGTGGTCTGCGTCAGCGACACGATGGCGGTGGGGGCGCTTTTTGAGTGCCAGCGTCGGGGGATTGCAGTGCCTCGGCAAATGGCGGTTGCCGGATTTGGTGATTTCGAGGTCGCCCGCAACCTCGTCCCTGCCCTGACCACCGTGCGTGTCTCCGGGCAGGAAATCGGTATGCATACCGCAGAACTGCTCGTGCAACGGCTGCAGGGGCAGTCGGTTCAGTCAGCGATTATGGATGTCGGTGTCATCCTCGCCGAGCGCGAAACGACCTGATTTCAGAAAATGCTTGACTCTGCTTCAGGTTTGATGATAACGTTAACCGCGTTGAGTGTTAACGGTACCATTTCATAAGTGCTTCAGTACGCAGAGGCCAAGGGGTGATGCAGTACGATTTATTGTTGCAGGGAGGAAGGGTGATTGACCCGGCTGAGGGGGTGGACGCCGTGGCGGATGTGGCTTTTTCCGCAGGGCGGGTTGCTGCCGTTGGAGCCAATTTGCCGACCGCCGCCGCAACGGAAGTTCGGGACGTGTCGGGCAAGCTGGTGGCTCCGGGGCTGATTGACCTGCACACGCATGTGTACTGGGGGGCGACCTCGCTGGGAGTCGAGGCCGAGTCGGTGGCGCGTCGCAGCGGAACCACCACACTGGTGGACGCAGGCAGTGCCGGGGCCGGGAATTATCCGGGGTTCCAGCGTTTCATTGCCGAAGCGACACCCCTGAGAATCTATGCTTTTTTGAACATCTCCTTTGCCGGAATCTTCGGATTCAGCAAGGTCTTCAACTACCCGGAGTGCGGGGACATCCGGCTGCTCGAACCGACCGAGTGCCTGCGCGTCGCTCGCGAGTATCCTGAAACGATCCTCGGCATCAAGGTGCGGGTGGGACAGCATGCGAGTGCTGCTTCAGGGACGGCTCCCTTGCTGCTGGCCAGCGAGGTGGCGACCGAACTGGGGCTGCCGCTGATGACGCATATTGACGTGCCGCCGCCCAGCCGTGATGAAGTGCTGGCGGTGCTGCGTCCGGGAGACATCCTCACTCACTGCTTCCGTCCCTTTCCCAACGCCTCCATTGACGGGAGGGGCGAAATCCGCGAGACCATTCGGCAGGCTCGGGAGCAGGGGATTTACTTCGACATCGGTCACGGCATGGGGTCGCTTTCCTTCGAGGTGGCGCGGGCGATGATCGAGCAGGGCTTTCTGCCGGACACGATCAGCAGCGATGTGCATCAGCTTTGCGTGGACGGACCTGCGTTTGACAATCTGGTGACGCTCTCCAAGTTCCTCTGCTTGGGCATGTCCCTTTCCGGAGTGATCCGGGCGGCCACGGCGACACCTGCGAAAATCCTAGGTCTGCCGGACCTTGGAACTCTGCGGGTGGGAGCCTCTGGGGATGCGGCGGTTCTGAGCTTGGAGAGCGGGGACTTTTCCTATCAGGACGCGACTGGAGCGGTTTTGAGCGGCGATCAGCGGCTCCGGAGTGAACTGACGGTTTTGGCCGGGGGAATCTGGCACGAACAAGAGACTGGAAGGTAGGAAAACACACTTGGACGCACCGTTCGCCCTGAGCTTGTCGAAGGGGGAACCCCGTCCGTACTTCGACAGGCTCAGCACGAACGTGGATCGTAGAAAACCGAGCAGGTCTGTTGAAAGTGAACACGAACTCAAGCCTTGCGGCGAGTCCTGAATCGGCAGGGCTGTCGCAGCGCGGCGTTCCGAAGGTTCGTCGCACCACGACCGCCCTCATGGGTGAGGGGCAGTCAACTCAATCAACCCTTTTCGAGAGATCGGAAATGAGAAAACTCACACTCGCCCTCTTGGGGGCATTCGCGCTGGTTGCGTTCGCAGCAAGCACCATCCACGCACGCGATCTGAAGCTGACCGGCTGGCCGTATCAGCCGGACACGGTGACGGAGAACTTGGGCGTCTTCAAGAGCCAAACCGGGATCGGGGCCAAGTTCCTGCCGATTCCGAGCGACAGCTACCACGACAAGATGGTTTCCGACTTTGTGACGGGAACGGGCTTTGACGTGGTGTACGTCCGGGACAACTTCCTCGCCGAGTGGGCCTCGGCAGGCTGGATCGAGCCGATCCAGAACATGCCCGGTTTCGACCAGTACCGCAAAGACCTCAGCGCCGCCACCATCGAGCAGCTTTCGGTGGACGGCAACGTGTACGGCCTGCCGTACTACTCCGGAATGATGGTCTTTGCCTACAACGCCAAGCATTTGGCCAAGGCCGGAATCAGTGCGCCGCCCAAGACGTGGGACGAGCTGCTGGATCAGGCGCAGAAGATCAAGAAGGCCGGAGTTGCCAACAAGCCCATCGTGCTGCAACTGAAGAAGGGCAACTACATCGTCGTTACGCTGGAGGTGATTGCTGCTGGCTACGGAGGCACGATGTTCGATGCCAAGCACAACCCGACCTTCCACAAGCCGGGCAGCGCCTTCCGCAAGGCGATGGAGTGGACGCGCAAGGGCATGAACGCGGGCTTGATTGACGAAGCCTCGCTGAGTTCGGACGACCACGACGCGGTCAACATGCTCGCGGCGGGTAGCCACACCTTCACCATCGTCGCAGACTACAATCTCAAGGCGATGAACGATCCGGAGAAGTCCAAGCACGCGGGCAGTTTCAAGAACGCCCTGATTCCCGGAGACGGCAACACGCGCAGTGGCACGACCTCCTACGTGCGCCTCTACGCCATCACCGCCGATTCCAAGGACAAGGCCGCTTCGTGGAAGCTGCTCCAGTTCCTTGGTGGACGCGACTCCAACAACGAGTACTTTGTTGCCAAGAAGTGGGCGCTCAAGTTCGGACTGGGCTTCGCGCAGCTTCCGCTTTATCAGGATCCGGACATCCGGGCTGCGATTGGCAAGTGGGCCAGCCCGGACGTGATGGCCGAGCAGTCCAAGTACTCCGTCAATCGGGGCTACCGCTTCACGCCTCACTTCTCGGACTGGCAAACCGAGAGTTGGGCCGAGCTTCAGGAAATGTTGATCGGCGATGGCAACATCGGGGGCGACCTTGAAGCACTCGCAGAGGTTTGGGACGACCTGCGTGGTTGATCCCTTTCCGGAGGTGGGGGGACGCTCTCCGCTCCCCGCCTCCATTTCTAGTGGCCTTGTTGTAAGGGCCGGACTGCATTTTTGTCGTCATTCCCGCGCAGGTAGGAATCCAGTTCCACACGGCCGTTTGCTCTGGATTCCTTCGCAGGAGTCCGGCTTATCCGTTCCGCTCCGCCCGGAATGACACGAAAGAAGTCATCATTTACAAAGCCACTACCGCTTTTTCCTTGTGACGAGGGCTGTTAATCTGGCTTGGCGAGTTCGGCTTCGTTCGTCCTGAGCTTGTCGAAGGGCGAAAACCGGACCTTGACAGCCTGCTCCTTTGCTCCGGATTGTTTTGAAGAACAGCACCTGGCCTGCGCTTGGGTTTCTTTCTCCCGCTCTGCTCGTGATCTTGGGGACGATTGTCTTCCCCTTCGGTTACGCGCTCTTCCTGAGCTTCCACAAGTGGAACCTGAAGTACCGCAAGACCCCCTTTGTGGGGTTCAAGAACTACAGCCGCATTCTCGGCAGCGACAATTTCTGGGAGATTCTGGGAACCACGGCGGTGTTCTGCCTGCTCTCCGTGATCCTGATCATGATGATCGGCTTCCTGATCGCGCTGCTGCTCAACGAGGAGTTCTGGGGGCGCTCGGTGCTGCGTGCTCTGCTGCTGATTCCGTGGGCCATCCCGGAGGTGGTCAACGGCATCCTCTGGAAGTGGCTGCTCGATCCGAGCTTTGGCGTGGCCAATCGGCTCTTCCTCGGACTGGGTCTGATTGACGAGTACCACTCGTGGCTCAACACCATGCCGAGCGCGATGATTTGTGTGGTGATGGCCTATGTCTGGACCCACGTTCCGCTGGCCGCGCTCATCCTGCTTGCGGGCTTGCAGTCCATCTCCAAGGAGGTCAAGGAAGCCGCGCTCGTGGACGGAGCCGGGCTGTTTCACCGCCTCTTCCTGATCACCATGCCGCTGGTGCGGCCCGTGCTGGTGGTCGTGCTGATTTTCGAGACGATCTTCGCGCTCAAGGTCTTTGACGTGATCTACGTCCTCACCGGAGGCGGTCCCGGCAAGGCGACCACGGTGCTGGGCTGGCAGATCTACTCCCGCACCTTCATCAATCTCTCCTTTGGGCGGGGCAGTGCCTTGGCGATGCTCTTGGGGTTGATCACGTTGCTGGTGGCGGTGCTGTACTTCAAGTACCTGAACAAGGAGGAGGATTGATGGGTTCTCCGAGTCATCTTTTCGGGGTGCGTCCCGACCAACTCGGCAACCGCGTGATGGTCTATGGCGGGGTGGTCGTCGTCCTCTTTTACATCCTCGGCCCTTTTTTCTGGCTCGTCAGTTCCAGCTTTCAGCCGGAGCAGAACCTGCTTGATCCGGAAGCACCGCTGATCCCCACGGAGTGGGACTTCACGGCCTACCGGGAACTGCTGACGGGATTTCTTTACGACGAGACTTCCGGGGTGCCGTATCAGGCCAGAATCTTCGTGCGGGCGCTGGGGAACAGCCTGATCGTGGCCGTCGGGGTGTCGGTGCTGTCCATCTTGATCGGCAGCGTGGCGGCCTATCCGCTCTCCAGAATGCAGTTCAAGGGGCGCACCTTCCTGATGTTCTTCATCCTCGGCACGCGGCTGATTCCGGCGATCTCGCTGGCGGTTCCGTTCTTCCTGATGGTCAAGTCCTTGGGGCTGAACGACCGCTTGGAAACACTCATCCTCATCAACCTCTCCTTCATCCTGCCCTATGTCATCTGGCTGCTGCAAGCCTACTACCGCTCGATCCCGATGGACTTGGAAGACGCAGCGCGGATTGACGGCTGCTCCCGCTTGGGTACGCTCTTCCGAGTGATCCTGCCCCTCTCGCTTCCGGGCATGGTCTCAACGGGAATCCTCGCGTTCCTGCTCTCGTGGGGCGAGTTCTTCTTTGCGCTGATCCTCACCCAGTCGCAGTCCTCGTTCACCAGCACCGTGGTGGCCTCGATGTTCGCCACGGACGTGGACGTCAAGTACGTCAGCATCATCACCGCCGGGGTGCTGTCGGTGCTGCCTCCCGTGACTTTCGCGCTCGTCTTCCAGCGCTACATCATGTCGGGCCTGCTCTCCGGCGCATCCAAGGGGTGACTGCCGGAGGTCATCTGCTGGAAGCCTCGTGACTCGCAACGCCGCCATGCGGTTCCAAGGACGGCAAACTGCGGAAGAACGAACTTGCGAAGTCGCAGCTTGGAGCCGTGCGAATCGCCGGCTTCCAACTCGACCGACTCCAGTCCGAAAACTGTGAAATCCGCAAGCTTGCCCGGTACCAGCCAGTCACCTCCTGCGGCTTCGGAAAGCACCTTTCGCGGAGTGGACGTGACGCACTCGATCACGTTTTCGAGGGGCATCCCCAGCGCAAGCAGCTTGGAGAGTGTGGTGGGCAGGTCGTACACCGGACCCGGATAGCTGTGGTGGTGCAGGTCGGTGCTGATCACGTCCGGAGTCAGCCCCTGCTCCAAGGCGTAGGCCGCCACCTCAAACGAGAACGACGCACTGCCGTGTCCCACATCGAGCCAAACCCCGCGTTGCTGGGCCTCATGCATCAAGGAAAATGTGCGAGCGTCTTCCTGAAGGTTGCCGCCGATTTTGCCGTTGAAGGCGTGGGTGACGACATCTCCGGATTGCAGCAAGGGAAGGATGTCGTCCAGCAGGGGCGGAGGTTCGCCGACATGCACAACGAGTGGCAACTTGGCAATGCGGGACAGCTTCTTGGCGAGCCGCACGCACTCGATTCCCAAATCTCCGGTGATCACCTGGCTCGCCCGCACCTTGATTCCCCGGATGAGGTCGCGGTTCGATTCGATCACCTCAAGGGTGCGGTCAAGGTCCACCGAACGGTAGCCCAGCGCGAACTCGCTGATGCGGTTGCAGGCGACCAGCCCGATGCTGCCGAGATTGAGGAAGGCGAAAATTCGTTCATTCGCCGATTCCGCAATGTACTTTCGGAAACCCTCAAAATTCGCCTCGCCTGCGGAACCGCAGTCCACGAGGGTCGTCACGCCCGTCTTCAGCCCGATTTGTTCCGGAAGCAACGAAAGGTCGGTTGCCCCGTGGTAGATGTGGGTGTGCAAATCCACCCAGCCTTCGGTGAGGAAGGCTCCGTTGCCGTCAAGCTCTGTGACTGGAGAGGGGGCGGTCAGGCCGGGGGCAACCTCCTGAATGGTTCCGTCAGCACCAACCAGCACATCTGTTGGATCTGAGGAAAAGGCGCCATAGTGCAGGGGGTGGATGTGACGGATCAGCAACGGGGCATTCATACAGGATTCGTGAGTTCTCAGTTCTTCCATTCAGGCTGAGCTTGTCGAGGTCCGATTTCGTTTCCTTCGACAAGCTCAGGACGAACGAAACCGAAAACATCCGCCAGGTTACAAGTACCCCTCCGGCCATTGCTTGAGCTGATCCTCACGATCAGGTCCGCGACGGTAGGTGAACGGCACCCGCTTGGGGTGGATTCCGGGGAGGCCGTCGTCGTCGTAACGGGAGTGGCGCGGCCCCAGAGGGTCGGCGGCTTGGGCTTCCGGCGGGTAGTTGTCGAGCAGGGACTGCTGCTCTTGAAAGCGGCGCACCACGGTTTCCGGATCGCCCTCCCGCATGTTGCAGGGGTCAATCTCGAAGAAGCCGAGATCAACGTGATGGTCCCGCACCACGATGGCAGGCTCTTCGGTGCGCAAAGCCTTGGCAAGCTCGCCGATGTCCAAGCCGCTCACGGACGCATCAACAGACACTCTGAGCCGGGTGATGGGGTTTCCGGTGGGGTCCGCGTGTTCCGCAACGATGAGGCCGCGCACGCCCTCCAGCCCTTCCCGGACTTGCGTGAGGCGCTGGTATTCGAGTTCGTGCAGTTGGCGGTGGTCCAGCTGTTCCCAACGCTGAAGTGCGGCAACGGCCCCGACCACGCTTTCCTTGCCCGCCTTCATCGCCCGTCCAATCCCGCTGGACTGGTGCAGGTAGGCGGCTCGAACCAAGTCCGCCCGGCCTGCCACAATTCCAGAGGTCGGGCCGCTGAGAAACTTGTGGCCGGAGTAGATGGCCACGTCCGCGCCCATGCGGATGAAGGTTTTCAGGTCATACTCGGAGGCGGCGTCCACGATCACGGGCACGTCTTGCTCGTGGCAGTGTTCGATGAAGCTTTGCAGGTCGAGCAGCCCGGACTGAACGGTGTGGTGGCTGACCACCCAGAGTGCGGCGCAGGTGGCTTTGGAAAGGGCGTGGCGGAGTTGGTACGGCTCGGCGGCGGTGGCCGTGCCCACCTCCACGGGGGTTGCTCCGGTGAGGCGGATTTTCTGCGTGATGTTCGAGCCGTAGCTGACGACGTGTCCCTTGAGGACCACCACCTCGGTCCTGTCGAGCCGAGAGGAGTCGGGAAGGGCTTCCGCCTTACCGAGGTCTGCCCCGGTCATGGCGGCGGCGAGGCTGATGCAGATTCCGGAGGCCACGCAGGCCGTCACGCACCCGGACTCGGAGCCGGTGGCCTCGGCGATTACGCGGGAGGCCTCGGCCTGCAAAGCGTCCATGTCCACAAAGCGCCCAAGGCTGTCCGCCACGCAGCGCGTGACCTCGTCCGGCACCCGCGAGGCTCCAAGCGCGGTCATCGTTCCAGAGACATTCACGACCGTGTTCTGCCGGAGCCATGTTTGGATGGGCAGGTCCATCGTCACACCTGATGGTTGGATTTCCACTCCGCGTAGGTCATGCCGTACACGCGCTCGCGGGCGCTTTCGTAGTCCACGTCCTCCCCGCGCTCGGTGGCTGCCGCCGAGTACCACTTGGCGAGGCAGTTGCGGCAGAAACCCGCGAGGTTCATCAGGTCAAGGTTCTGCACGTCCTTGCGGGAGTCCAGATGCTCCAGAAGCCTCCGGAAGGCGGCGGCTTCGATTTCGGTTTGAGTGGCCTCGTTCATGGGGTTCCTGTTCCTTTGCGTCTTTTGTGTCGTTGCTTCCTTGGAGTGAGCGAATTCCCACTCAAGCATTCTCCCTCACCGAACCCAGCCTTCAAGTCCAGAGTCGCACGGAAAAGGTTGACATCTCTGCCGGAGTGCAGTAGAACAGGGAATTGCGATCTTCAAACCCTCTGCCGGGAACCCCCATGCGAGCCTTGATTGCCGAAGATGACAACGACTTCCGAACCATCCTGACCAACTTGCTGGTGAGCTTGGGCGTGAGCGTCCGGGAGGCCGAGACTGCCGAGCAGGCTCTGGCGCACTTCCGCGAGGAGTCGGGTGCCTTTGACGTGCTGTTCACCGACTTGCGGATGCCCGGCATGGGTGGGCTGGAGTTGATGCGCCTCATCCGGCGGGCGGCCCCCGACCTGCCGATGGTCGTGATCACCGGGCACGCCAACCTCGACTTTGCCCTGGAGTCGATCCGGTTGCAGGTGGCGGGCTTCCTGAAGAAACCCTTCACGGTGGAGGAACTGGAAGCACTCGTGCAGCAGATCAACGGTCGGCAGCCGCCAACGGTGGCACGGGATTCACCCCCCTCCGAATTCTGGCGGACCCAACTGGTGCGGGTGCTGACGCTCAGCGTGGAGTGCTGGCGGCTGGCGACCGGGAAGGACAAGTCGGCGCTGGCCACCGAAAGCGGACTCTGGCGGGTGCATTTCGACAAGTCCAC
>CAZQXS010000007.1:0-53857 GCA_964597275.1 uncultured Pseudomonadota bacterium
TGTTTTCCAGAATGAGGTCGGCGGCTTTTTCGGAGAGCATCATCGTGGGCGCGTAAATGTTGCCGTTGGTGATGAAGGGCATCACGGAGGCGTCCACAACCCGCAGGTTTTCCACGCCGTGGACCTTCATGCTCTCCGGACTGACGACCGCCATTTCGTCCGTTCCCAGCTTGCAGGTGCAGGAGGGATGCAGGGCGGTTTCGGCATCGCGGGCGACCCAGTCGAGGATTTCCTGATCGCTTGCCACGTTGGGTCCGGGCGAGAGTTCCCCGGAACTGAACGGCGCAAAGGCGGGCTGGCTGAGGATGTCGCGGGCGCAGCGGATGGCCTCGATCCACTCGCGGCGGTCCTGCTCGGTGGAGAGGTAGTTGAAGCGCAGCTTGGGCTTGGTCCACGGATCAGTGGAGTGGATCTTCACGGTGCCCCGCGCATCGGAGTACATGGGGCCGATGTGGACCTGATAGCCGTGGTCGGCTTCCGGGGAACTGCCGTCGTAGCGGATCGCCAGCGGCAGGAAGTGGAACATCAGGTTGGGGTACGCCTCCTGCTCGTTGCTGCGGATGAAGCCTCCGGCCTCGAAGTGGTTGGTTGCCGCCGCGCCCTTGCGCAGGAAGAGCCACTGAAAGCCGATCCACGGCTGGTTCCACCAGTTGAGCGCGGGCTGCATCGAAACGGGCGGCTTGCAGCCGTGCTGAACGTACACCTCCAGATGATCCTGCAGGTTCTCCCCCACTCCGGGCAGGTGCTGCACCATCGGGATGCCGAGCGGTTCCAGTTCCTCGGCATTGCCGATTCCGGAAAGCTGCAAAAGCTGCGGGGAGTTGATCGCCCCGCCACAGCAGATCACCTCGTTGGCATGAATCCGCTCCGAGCGCCCACTGCGGTCCACACATTCCACGCCCACCGCACGGGTGCCCTCAAAGAGGATTTTCGTGGTCAGCCTCCGGGTCTTGACCGTGAGGTTGCGGCGGTGCTTGACCGGATGCAGGTAGGCACGGGCGGCGCTCAGTCGGCGGCCCCGGTGAACGTTGCGGTCGAAGGCGTTGAAGCCCTCCTGCCGGAAGCCGTTCACGTCCGTGGTCAAGGGATGTCCCGCCTGCTGGACCGCCTCGAAAAACGCCTGAAAGAGCGGACTCGTCGCCGGGCCGCGCTCCAGCACCAGCGGTCCCTCGCCGCCCCGGTAGTCGTCGGTCCCGGCGATGCAGGTTTCCATGCGCTTGAAGTAGGGCAGGCAGTGGGCGTAGTCCCAGCGGTCCATGCCCGGTTCACGGCCCCAGCGTTCGTAGTCCATGGGGTTGCCGCGCTGGAAGATCATGCCGTTGATGCTGCTGGAGCCGCCCAGCACCTTGCCGCGTGCGTGGTAGATGCGGCGTCCGTGCATGTGCGGCTCCGGCTCCGATTCGTACATCCAGTCGTAGTGCCTGTTTCCGATCGGCACCGAAAGTCCGGCGGGCATGTGGATGAAAATGTCCCAAAGGTAGTCCGGACGGCCCGCCTCCAACACCAGCACTTTGCTTGCAGGATCAGCACTCAAGCGGTTCGCCAAGGCACAACCCGCCGAGCCACCGCCGATGATGAGGAAGTCGAAAGTCGTTTTCATGCTTTGGTCATCAGAAAAATGCTCACCATCGCGAGGCCCACACCAATATAGTTCGCCACGCTCAGCCGCTCCTTGAACAAGAGGAACCCGAACCCAATCAGCACCAGCGAGACCAGCAGGTAGCTGAAAATCGGCCCGACGCTCAGGCTCCAGCCGCTGCGGTAAAACAGCAGGTAGCCGATTTCCACCCCAACGATCGACAGCCCCACGAACGCGCTCGCCCAGTTCAGCCCCTTCAAGCCGGCCCCCAGTCCGCCTTCCACCGGAAAGAAGGGCAACAGCCCCAAGGACAGCACCAGCGCCACGACGTAGGTGACGATGATCGAAAGCGCCGGATTGACTTCTGCCGGAATGGATTTTTGTCCGATGTGATAGGCCACGTTTGCGCCCACCACCAGCACGGCGGACAACCAATAGATGTGATTCATGAAGTCTGGTTCTTTAGGCTATGTTTTCTTGCAATAATTCTCTGAGCGCAATTACCGCTTCCTCCGGAAGCCCGTCGGGGTCCGCCAACCCTTTTTCCAGAAACTCGCGGCGCTCTGCCTCCGAACTTGGAGTTTGGGCGAGGTTGGCCATGCGGGTCAATTCGCGGGCAACCCGGGTGCGTTGTTCCAGCAGGTGGTTGAACTGCGCGTCACAGGCCGTGATCGGCGGGGGGTAGCTCGCAATCTCCTCCTGAACCCGGACCCGCTCCTGCTCCAGTAGATTCCGGAGTTCGGCCCAGGCCGCATCAATCTGTGTCTCTGGATGTTCCTCACGCATGCCAAATCCCCCAATGACTTCTAAAACACATCAGCCTAATCGTTGAGACGTTGCCTGACACAGTGTGGAGACTGCCCGATTGGGCGCTGATCCGCAAGATGGAACTGATCTCCGGGAATGCGGAGGTCAGCGTTGCCGCCAGACTTGGGTGCGGCGGTGCAGGGCGCGGGCGAGTAATGCGTGGAGGATGCGGAAGACGGCGGAGGTGTACACGATCATCATGGCCATGGCAGCGGCGGGGGCGATGTCTCCGGCATCGTCCATGTTGAGGACGGCAACCGATGCGAGCATGGTTTCCGGAGAGTAGAGGAAGACCACGGCGGAAACGGTGGTCATAGCATTGAGGAAGAGGTAACTGCCCACGTCCAACAAGGCCGGGAGGCAGACGGGCAGTGTGACCTTACCCACTGTGCGCCATACCGGAGTTTTTAGCGAAAGCGAAACCGCTTCGAACTCAGGGTCCAGTTGCTTCAGCGCGGTGAGGCAGGTCAGGTGGCTGACGGTGTAAAAGTGAACGATGGTGCAGATCACCAGGATGCCCATTGTGCCGTAGAGAAAGCCGAGGGGGTTGTCCGGGTGGTTGAAGAAGAAGATGTAGGCGATTCCCAAAACCAGTCCGGGCACAGCCAGCGGCAGCATCGCCGCAAGGTGCAGCACGGTGCGAAGCCACGTCACCCCACGCGCCTTTTCGACCAGGTAACCGCCCACGAAAATCAGGCCTGCGCCGAAAATGGCGCAGTAAATCGCCATGCGGATGGAATTGAAGTACGCCTCCCAGCCACCACCGTCCATCACGTCGAAGTTGTAGTTCTTGAGCGAGAGCGTGAGGTTGTAGGGCCAGAAGGTGACGAAGGACGCATAGGCGGCCATCGCGAGCATGGCCAGCAACACCACCGCGACGATGGTGCAGAAAACGAACAGCAGCCCGTCGCGCAAGGGTTCCGACTTAGGCTGAAAGGGCACCGCCCGTACGGAGAGCAGGGCGACCTGCTTGCGCTGCACCCAGCGGTCGGCGATGAAGGCGATCACCGCAGGCAGCAGCAAAACGAGCGAAACCACGGCACCCATCTCAAAATTCTGCTGTCCGACCACCTGCTTGTACACATCGGTGGCCAGCACGTTGTAGCGTCCGCCGATCACCTTGGGCACCCCGAAGTCCGTGATCACGAGCGTGAAGACGACAAACCCCGCACTGAGGATGCCGTACTTGGCTCCGGGCAGGGTGACGGTCCAGAACACGCGCCACTTGGGGGTGCGCAGCGCCTCGGCGGCTTCGTAAAGCCGGGCATCCGCCGTGGAGAGCGCCGTGAGCAGGATCATCAGCGCGTGCGGAAATACCCAAAAGCACGAGCCGATGATGATGCCGATGGGTCCGTAAATCGAACCGCCGCCCAACCACGACTTGAGCACGCCCTGATTCCCGAACCAGTAGATCAGCGAAATCGCCGCCAGCAGCGACGGAGCCAGGATCGGGATGAGCGCGATGCCCCGGAAGAGCCAGCGCAGGGGCATCCGGGTGCGCGTGAGCGCGTAGGCGTAAACAAAGGCGACCCCCAGCACGATGAGCGTTGCCGAGATGGCCACGCTCAAGCTGTTGGTGATCGACTGGAAAAGCGCGGGGGTCTCGAAGTAAATCCGGAAATTCTCCAGCCCGACATACTCGCCGTCCATGTCCTGCAAGCTCATGGAGAGCAGCGAGTAGAGCGGGAACACCACGGCCACCGCCAGCAGCGCGATGATGACGACAAGGGCGGTCCTCAGCACCACGTCGTCCCGGCTCAGTTGGATGCGAACCGGAGCAGCGGAAGCAGGAAGGGCGGCGGCGGAACTCACGGAGTGTCCTGAAAGAGGCCGATGGAATCAGGTGGAAGCTCGGTGGTCAGCATGATTCCCGGAGCGACCTTGAGTTCGTGAATGCGCTGGAGCGAGAGATCGGCGCGGAGCGTTTCAAACCCCTCCGGCCCCTTCAGCTTGAGGCGGCAGAACGAGCCGAGGAATTCGAGGGTCTCCACTTCTGTCGGGATCGAGTTGGGAACCTCAGCCGTTTCCGGGTGGCAACGGATGTCTTCCGGTCGCACCGTCACCCGCATATCCCCGCCCTGAAAAAAGCGGGTGGTGTCGCAGGCCAGCGAAAGACCGCCCACCCGCACATGTCCAAAGACCACCACTTCGCCCTTCAGGAAGTTCATCACGCCGATGAAATCCGCTACGAAGGGCGAGGCGGGTTTGCTGTAGATTTCCTCCGGAGTGCCCACCTGCTCGATGCGCCCGTGGTCCATCACCACAATGCGGTCGGCCATCGAAAGCGCCTCCTCCTGATCGTGCGTGACGAGGATGGTGGTGACACCGAGCCGCTGGTGCAGCGCCCGGATTTCCTGACGGAGCGAAGCACGGACGCGGGCATCGAGGGCACTCAGGGGTTCATCAAGCAACAGCAGCCCCGGCGAAGTCGCCAAGGCGCGGGCGAGCGCGACGCGCTGCTGTTGGCCCCCGGAAAGCTGCGCGGGGTGCTTCGCTGTTTGCTCCGGCAACCCCACGAGTTCCAGCAGTTCGGTGACACGTCGGTGGATTTCAGGCTTCGGCACCCGCTGGTTTTCCAAGCCATAGGCGATGTTCTGGAACACCGTCAGGTTGGGAAAGAGCGCGTAGGACTGGAAGACGATGCCAAAATCGCGCTCCGAAGGCGGCAGCCGGGAGATGTCGTAGCCCGCTTGCGTGATGCGTCCCGAGGTGTGCGGATCGAGTCCGGCAATGGCACGAAGCAGCGTGGTCTTGCCGCATCCGGAGGGGCCGAGGAAGCAGACGAACTCGCCTCCGTTGATTTCCAGTGAAAGTTCCCGGACGGCGACGAACTCCCCAAAATGCTTGGAGAGGTTTTCAATGCACAGGTAGGGCTGTTGGGCTTCAGACATGGACAGAACAAGAAAACCGAGCCGGACGCGAAATCCGGCTCGGCAAGGTGGGTGGGATTACTTAGCTTCGGACTTCGCGTCGTAGCGGTTCTGCCACTCCGAGAGAATGCTCCGGCGGTTGATGGCAGCAAACTCGAAGTCGTTGTCAATCATCGCGTCCAGAATGCCCTCTGGGAAGTGCTTGACTGGCTTGGCGACTCCGGGGTAGGCGACCACGGCGTAGCCCTGGTTGTAAAGCTCGTTGGCCTTTTTCGTGATGGACCAGTCCACCAGCGTTTGGGCGGCACTCAGCTTCTTGGTGCCCTTGACGATGGCGGTGGCCTCCATGTCCCAGCCCACGCCTTCACGCGGCAGCACGATGTCCAGCGGTGCGCCGGCGGCCTTGGACTTGGCTCCCCGGAAGGCGAAGGAGATGCCGATGGGCGTCTCGCCCCGCGCCGCCTGCTTGCAGGGCTTGGAGCCGGAGTGGGTGTACCACGCGATGTTCTCGTGGAGGTTGTCCATGAACTGCCAGCCGCCAAGTTGGCCGTAAAGCTGGAGCCATGAGGACACGTCAAGGAAGCCCGTTCCCGAAGAGTTCGGGTTCGGCATCACGAGGTGGCCCTTGTACACCGGATCGGTGAGGTCCATCCACGAGGTCGGCGTGGGCAGGTTGTGACGCTGGGCCTCCACCGTGTTCACACAGACGGCGGCAATCCACGCATCCATGCCCGTCCAACTGGGCGGATTCGCGGCATCCCGGAACTTGGGATCGAGCTTGCCGACTCCCTTGGGGGAGTACGGCTGCAACATGCCCTCGGACTTGAGCAGCATCAGGCTGGTCGCCGCCAAGCCCCAGATCACGTCCGCCCTGGGGTTGTTCTTCTCGGCCAGCAGCTTGGCCGTGACGATTCCGGTGGAGTCGCGGACCCAGCGGATCTTGATGTCCGGATGGTCCTCGTTGAACGCGGCGGCGTAACGCTTGAGGTCTTCCGCCTCAACCGCCGTGTACACCATCAGGGTTTCGGCACTGGCCGGAAGCGCGAGCAGCAAGCCCACGGTGAGGCCGAGCAGGGCACGACCCAGTTTGAAAGAAAAACTCATTTGCATAAAGCCTCCTAAAAAGGGATACGGAAAATGGAAAGGATAAGGACACTCCGGCGAACCTTCAACCGAAAAATGCCGAGAGCGGCCAGATTTTAAAGAAACGGTGCTGAGATCAGGTCATGAATCCTCCTGAATGGGTTCATCAAAAGCCGCACCTCACGGAAAGGTACTTCGAGCGGGCACCCGAACTCGCGGGCGAATCACAAACGCGCCCCACTTCAACAGGTTCTCTTGGGAAACACCAATCGAAATTCCGGATTCCACGAATTGGTTTGAGCAATGTCAGAACTCCCCCTTTTCCGGGACAACCTGCTTTCCAGAAAAACAATTTGGCTTTCCCTGTTGCATTCCTTGACCAAGCGCATTACACTTGGATTATGCAGTGTTGGTGTTGACGGGAGTGCTGGACAGCAGCGACGACAATGCCACGTTTTCAAGAAACCCACTTGCAAGGAGCAGGTTATGGCCCCGGCTCCCCACATTTTCGTTTTCCGACTTGTCCTCACCCTGCTGGCAGGGGCGACCCTGCTGTCGGCCTGCGACAGTTCCAAGTCCGAGGAGGAGGAAAGCACCATCACCAAGCTGGCCAACACCCAGCTTGAGGTCAGCGTCGTCAGTGCCGTCAGCGGCAAGACCACCAGCCTGCCGCTCAGCGACAACTTCACGATCACCTTCACCAAGGCCGTGCAAAGCCTGTCCATGACCACGAGTTCGGGAGGCTCGTGCAGCGGCTCGGTGCAACTCTCCGGGGACAATTTCAGCAACTGCGAATCCGCGATCCTCACGGCCAACGGCACCCGCACCGCCTACACCCTCACCCCGCAAGTTCCGCTCAAGACCAAGACCAGCTACAAGGTTCGGGTCACCACCAGCGTCAAGGATGACTTTGAGAAGGCGCTTTCTGCAAGCTACACCTCTGCCGCCTTCGTCACCCAGTCCTTGTGTGGCAACGGCGCATGCAGTTGGAGTGTGGTTTCCGCGAGCAACTGGAACAGTCGCTCCTACCACGGCAGCACGTCGTGGCAAAGCTCCCTGTGGGTGCTGGGCGGACGCGACGACACCCATGTGCAAGCCTCCACGAGCGGCAGTGCCTGGACCCAAAAAACCCAAGGAGTGGTCAGTCCGTTCAAGCGCTCTGGGCTGGGAGTGGCCGTCTTCAGCAGCAAAGCATGGGTTTTGGGCGGGCAGAATGCGTCCGGGCAGTTGGTGAGCGATGCTTGGTCGTCCAGCAACGGCACCACCTGGAACTCGAAAACCATGACCTGCACCGACTCCGCCAGCGGCTCCACCTGCTGGGCAGCCCGCTACCGTCATGCGGTCGTGACCTTTGGAGGCAAGCTTTGGATTTTCGGCGGGGAAAGCGTTGCCAGCGCCAGCGTGAGTTACCTCAACGATGTCTGGTCCTCCAGTGACGGCACCACCTGGACCCAGCAAAGCCCGACCTGCACCGATTGCGGAAGCAACAACAACTGCTGGTCCGGTCGCTCCGGGCATGCCGTGACGGTCTTCAACAACGCCCTCTGGCTCACCGGGGGCACCACCAGCAGTGGCGCGTCCCGAGAGGTTTGGACCTCCAGCAACGGCACCACCTGGACCTGCAAGACCCTCAGCCCTGCATGGTCCGCCCGCTCCGGACACGCGTCCATTGAGTACGAAGGGGCGCTCTGGGTGTTGGGGGGTCAAAACGGCAGCAGCATCAACTCGCTGGAAGCGTGGCAAAGCACCGACGGCGCAAGCTGGACCAGTGGCGTTTACGGACGCACCGACGGCGTGATCGTCAACAACGCCAGCGAATCCGGCCTCACTGCCGAAACCTTCAAATGCAGTTCCTCGTCCACCAACAACTGCATCTTCCTGCTCGGCTCCAAGGTTTGGAGGTACGGCCCCTGACCCCCCGCAGCCGCACACATCTGTGAATCTTACAAATCCGCGATTTGATTTTGGATTTGTAAGATTCACGCAACAACCGGAGTTGATTCACGGCGGTGACGATGACTGGGTGCGCGATGGCATCCGCCTGCGTCCGTGGCACCGCTTGTGACAAGGCGATGTGCTTGCGCCTACGCCTTGGGCAGGGGACGCCGGGGCGGAGTGTCAAACTGCATCGGCGTGATCGGCTCGTCCTTGAGCCGTTTCAGCATCACCTCCACGGCGCGTTCCAACTGCAAGTCGCGCCCCTGCTGATAGGATTGCGGGGTGTCCTCCACTTCGATGTCCGGGTCCACCCCGTAGTTTTCGACCGACCATCCGGCGTGATGGAACCAGATGGAGTACTGCGGCTGCGTGGTTGTGGTGCCGTCCACGAGTTGGTAGCGGCTGTCAATGCCGATCACTCCGCCCCAGGTGCGCTTGCCCACCACTGGACCCAGCCCGAGTTCCCGAAAGCTGGCGGTGAACATGTCGCCATCGGAACCCGCGAACTGGTTGGTGAGCGCAAGCAGATGGCCGCGCAAGGTGTGGTAGGGATACGATTCCGGGGTGCCCCAGCGCGGCACATCGTAACCGAGGTGCCGGTGCATCAGCTTTTCCAGAATCAGCGGGGAAATCATGCCCCCAGCATTGTAGCGCACGTCAATGATTAGGCCGTCGCGATCCACTTGCGCGAGGTAGCCCCGGTGGAACTCGGAAATGCCCAACTCCGCCATGTCCGGAATGTGCAGGTAGCCCACGCGCCCGGCGGTGGCTTCGGAAACAAGCGCGGCGTTCGTCCGTACCCACTCGCGGTAGCGGGAGGTGCGCTCGGAGGCCAGTGTGCGCACCACCACATGGCGCGGCTGGTCCGGAGTGTCCTTTGAAGCAACGGTGAGGATGATCTGCTCGCCCGCCTGATTGACCAACAGCTCGCCCGGCGTGGTTTGGGCTTCCAGCGGAACTCCGGCGATGCCCAGCAGCACGTCGCCCGGTTGCACCAGCATTCCCGGCTCGGCAAGGGGCGAGTGCCCGTTGCGGCACCACACATCACCCTCGTAAATGCGCTGGAACCTCCACGCCGAACACTCCGGATCGTAAGCCAAATCCGCTCCCAGCCAGCCCACCGGATAGCGCGGGCTGAACGGATAATCGCCGCCGTATTCGTAGGCGTGGGAGGTGCCGAGTTCCCCCTGCATCTCCCAAATCAGGTCCGAGAGTTCCGAGCGCGAACCAATGCGCGGCAACAGCCGTTCGTAGCGTTTGAACACGCGCTGCCAGTCCACACCGGACATGTCCTCGGTCCAGAAGAACTCCTGCTGAAGCCGCCACGCTTCCCGGAACATCTGCGCCCACTCCTGCGGATAGTTGACGGAAATGCGCACCCGCGACAAGTCCAGCCAGCCCGTGCGCCGCGAAGGCGTGTCGTCGCCATCTTCTGGAGCCGGAACCCCGGCTTCCAACACACGAACTCGAGCTCCTGACGTGTAAAGCAGCGTGCGGCCCGATGCCGCGACCTGAAGAGTGCCCACATCCTGCGCCAGTGTTTCCCGCTCGCCCTTCTCGAAATCCCACACCCAGAGCAAGCCCTCCTCCGAATTCGCGTTTTCCGGGGGGTCGTCCATCGAGCCACGGATGGGGTACTCGGTGAAGAGGACGCGGTTGGGCAGGCCAGCCACCTGTTCGTAAAGGCTTTCCGGCACCGGGAATTCGACCACCCGGTTTTGGATGCCCTCCAAGTCAATGGTGATGCGGAACTCCTTGGGCGGAGGCGGTTTGGGGGCAGAAGGGTCTTCCGGCGCTTCGGCTTTTTCGGAGGCGGCTTCAGGAGCGGGGGCGGGAGGCGGCTCCGGAGGGGGAGGCGGGTCGTCCTTCGGTCCCGGCGGACGCGGCAGTTCCAGAAAGGGGCTGGGAATGTCTTTTTGGAGCGTGATGAGGTAGGGTTTGATGGAGCGCGAAAAGGTGGTGGCAGTCTGCACCGTGTCCCAAATCGGGTTGTAGGTGCGCGACGAGAGAAAGTAGAGCCAGCGGCCTTCGGGATCCCACGAAGGCGTGAAGTCGTAGCGCACGGGGTCGCTGACCTGCACGGGCGTTCCGGGTCGGATCGCCTTGCCCTCCTTCTGCACCCCAAGGTCCACGAGGAAGATCGCCTTGAGTTCCACGCTGAGGTTCTTGCTGTAGGCCAGCCAGCGGCCATCCGGGGAGAAGGCCGGATCGTCAATTTCGGAAACCTCCGATTGATCCAGTCGCCGCAAGCGCCCCGTGTTGGCGTTCATCCACCAGAGTTCCATGCGGCTGGTGGTCATCACCAGATGGGCATGGCGAGGCGAGGCGACCAAGTCCTGCACCCGTCCGGGCGGCAAGCGGAAACGGGCCGCAGGCGCAAGGGTCGGCTCCATCGAGAACACCTCCAAGCGCTCCTGCCCTTTCGCATCGGAAATCACAACCACGCGGCTGTCCGGGAGCCAACGCTGGAGGCGGTAGCGCACGCCATCGCGCACGCCAAGCTGGGTGGCGGCGAGTTCCCAAAGCGGCATCCCAAAGAGCTTGCCCCGCGCTGTGAGCGCGACCCCGTGCCCTTCCGGGTGGAGGTCTATGTCCTCCAGATAATGATCTCCGAAGAAGAAGCGACGCTGCATCCGGGAGCGTTGCGTCGCCCAGCCGATGTCGATGCGCTGTTCGCGTTTTGGGCCTCGCGGCTGCTGCACGTCAATGTGCCAAAGGTCGCCCCCGACGTGATACACCACATGCCTGCCGTCCGACGCGGGTTCCCGGACGTAGTATTCCCGCTGAAAGGATTCGGGCTGGAGGTCACTGCCGTCCGCCTCGCAGGAGTAGAGGTTGCCGATGCCCTCGTGGTCTGAGACCAACCAGATGCGCTCGCCAATCCACTGGGGGCGCACCGGATTTCCGGGCAAATCCTTGAGGATGCGCTGAAACCCGCCCGTGCCGTCCGCATCCATCCAGACTTCTCCGACCATGCCTCCGGCGTAGCGTTTCCAGCGCGAGTTGGCCAGCGAGTTGCGGCCCAACACGATGCCTCCCTCGGTGGCTGGTCGCTGGTCGCTGGTTTCGCGGGCATGGCCCGCTCCTACGTCCTCGGATTGCTGCCGTTTGCCGTTTGCCGTTTGCCCTAGCTCTTGGTGGCTGACGGTCATCGCCGGACCATAGGGCAACCGCTCGACCGGGCCGCCCTGATGCGAAACGCGGTAAATCCACGCATCTGCGCCCCGATGGTGAATGGATTCGTGGACGCTGACGAACAGCACGTCCTGCCCGTCTGGAGACCACCCCACCACATGGAGGACGGAGTTCAGCCAGGTGAGCCGCTGCATCTCCCCTCCGGAGGTGGGCATCAGGTACACGTCGTGGTCGCCCTCCTCCATCGCACAGAGGGCGATCCAGCCGCCGTCCGGAGAAATCCGGGGACTGCGGACCTCGCTGCGGGAGTTGGTGAGACGACGGGCCGTGCCTCCGGCGAGCGGCACTTCCCAAAGGTCGTCCTCACTCTGGAAGACCACCAACTCGCCCTGCACGTCGGGTTGCCGGAAGTAGCCTTGGGCACAAGTGGAGGTGCCGTTTTTATTCGGGGAAATTGTGGTTTGGGTGGTCATGGACGTTGAGGGTTACAAGTCAATGCTGATGCGGAAAACGATGCCGTCGGGACTCTTGCGGTTGCTCTCGACCACGCGCTGGTCCGTGAATTCCGGGAGTGCCTTGAGCCGGGTTTTGAGCAACTGAAGTCGATCGTAGCTGTCAATCAGGCCGCTGATCGAAAAACGCGAATCGCCGTATTCGAGGCGGTCAATGCGATAAACCCCGGAGCCAGACTCCTGCGCCAGCAGCCCGGAAAAGCGGCTGAGGAAATCGAGCATCCGGTAATCGCGTTGCAGGAAGGACTGGCTGACTTCAATCTGGTTGCGGCGTTTTTCGATGAGGGTTCGCAGTTCCTCAAGCTGCCCCGGAATCGTGGTCGCAATCGGGGATCCCAGCACCTGCTGGAGTTGCGAGCGCACCTGCTGCTCGGTCTGTGCGATTTCCTGCCGGAGCAACACTTGGGCGTTGTGCAGGCGGAATCCAAACACTCCGGCCAAGGCGATGAGCAGCAAAGCGGCCAGGGCCAATCCCCAGCGGTGCCGCTTGACAAAACGCCGCCACGGCAGCGTTTGGGTGTAGAGCCGCAGCGGGTGGGCATCCTGAAGCAGCGAGGCCAGCGTGTGCAGATCGCCCGCAATGCCCCAGGCCTTGCGCCCCTCCAGCGTTTTCAGGCTGGGCGTTCCCCCCTCCGGCGGCAGTCCGACATCGGCCAGCATGGGCAGAGTTTCATTTTCAGGAAAGTCCTCGTCGTCCTCCGGTGTTTCCTGATCCCGTGCCTTGGCCTGCTGTTTGAGTTCGGCAAGCGTTTCCGGCGTTTTTTCGGAAGCCTCCGCCTCGTCCTCCAAATCCTCGTTGAACAACAGGTCCAGCGTGTCCTCATCCTCGCCAGTCGAAGACAAATCGGGAGCGGGCGACACACCTTGCAGAAAATCCTGCGCTTCCGGGAGCGGCAAGCTCCGGAGCCGCACCGCAAGTCCGTCCCATTCAAGAAAGGGACTGAAAATGCCGTGAAAGCGGATTTCGGATTCCGCCACCAAGCCTTGCAGCCGGAAGGTGCGCGTGAACTGCGCGGCAAGCCAAGCCAGCTCTTGCTGAAAATCGTCGGCTCCGGACAGCCACTCGGCCTGTGGTTCCGTGTCAGAACCGTTGCCGCGGCTTGCGAAGCCCCCCAGCAATTCCGGCAACGTGGGCAGAATCGCCGCGTGCGCTCGCAGCAACTTGCCAATCCCGTGGGCGAAGTGGACGATGTTGGCGAGCTTGCCCTCCCGGATCACCACGACAAACGCCTCTTCCGGCCCCACATAGCCAAGGAAGCCAGACTCCCCTTCGGTCAGCGGACGCATCAGGTGCAGGGCCACCGCCGCATGGTCAATGCTACGCAGGTGCAGGTCGTGTTCAAAGAACACCTCTCCGGCAGACTCCAGCAGCATCCGTGGTGCCAACGCTACCAAAACTTGCGTACCCTCGCCCTCCGGCTGGAGGTGGTGGACGTACTCCAGTTGCGAGAAATCCTCGACCAACTCGCTTTCCAGTTCAAAGGGCAACGCCTTGCTGATCTTGCGGGCGTCGGAAAACGGAAAGTGCAGTTTCCGGAAAATCAGTTCGCTCGTGGGCAGCACCAGCACCACCGGAAGCCCCTTCCAGCCCGCTCCTTCGAGCAGGCTCGTGAGGGGGGCAGTCAGGTCGAAGCTTGCCGAAACGGTGGCGGCAACCGGAGGGTCACCCTCCGCCAAGCCCGGAGTTGCGGGGTTGACCCAAGCCAACTGATGGCCAAGGACCGTGCGCCGTTTGTGGTCGAGATGCACCCCTTCCACAAAAAAGCGGTTGGCGGAGAGCAACAGCAGTTCGGAATCCTTCGGCATCAGTATTCCCGCTCCTGCAACGTGTCGCGGATGCGTTGCACCTGTGCCCACGTCGGTTGCTGAAAATCAACCGCAGGTCCGTGCGGCATGCCCCGCAGAAAAACGTACAGCACCCCGCCAAATCGCTGCTCCCACTCCTCGGCAGTTTGGATGCCCAGCCAGTGGGCTGTTGCCAGTGTGTAAATCTCGACCTGCAAGGCGTAGTGGTTTCGGACGGTTTCCGCGAGGGTTTCCGCTTCGTAATTGTCGAGGCGGTTGCTCTTCCAGTCCACCAGAAAAATGCGTTTCGACTCTGGCGACTCCGGCTCTTCGTGTTCAAAGAGCAGGTCAATCGAACCTTGCAGGTAGCCCCGCTCGATTTGCCAAGGTTTGCTGGAGTCGTGCGTTCCCAACTTGGGGTGCTGTGCTTCTGGAATGGGAAGGTGAAAGGCCAGTTCGGGGAGTTTCCGGGAACAGTCCACAATCCGCAAGGGCTTTCCGCGTGCAGGAATCGGAACCGGACGAGTCAGCGAATGCCAAACCAGCGACAAAGCCTGCTCCCGTCCGGCCTCGTCCACCCCATGCCGCTCCGAAACGGACTGAAACAGTGTCTGGGTGCGCTCCGACCACTCCTCAAAACCCGCCGCTCGCTTCACGCCCTCAAACTCCACCAGTTCCAGCAACTCGTGCAAGTAGGTTCCCGTGTTGGCTCCGCCGGGCAATGGTTCCGGAACGGCTTGGGGGCGGAGGGGTTCGCGCAACGCAACCTCGTCGGACTCCTTCGCTTCCTCCATCTGGTCCGGCAACATCGTTTGCGTCGGTTTTTGTGCAGATTCGTGGATACTGCCCTCTGCCTTCTTATCCTGACGGTTGAGCCGCGAAAAAGAGGTGGCCACCAAGCCGCGATGCTGGGCTTTCAGTCCCCAAAAGAGAGAGGATGAGAACGGAGGCATGGAGTGGGCCGCTGGCTCGTGGGTCTGGTCTGCTCCGACCTCCCCTGTTGGCCTGCTCCGTTCGGGCTGAGCCTGTCGAAGCCCCTGACCTCGCCCTGTGACAAGCTCAGGACGAGCGGAAACCACGAACCCTGTTTCGTGTCCAGTGCTCCCCATTTCGTCCAATGCCTCCTGCAACAACGACAGCGGGGCACCTTCTGAAAGCTTGCTGACTCGCAGATCGGGACAATGCTCCAGTCGAGGGAACGCGGGGAGGTAGAGCCGTCCGCCTGCACGGGTGAGCGCGACATAGAGCATCCGCTCATTTTCCGCCTGCTCTTCTTGCTCAACGGCCTCCTTGGAGGTTTTCAGCAGGTCAATGACGACCGCGCCCCCCTCTCCGTGAAAGCGCTGGGTCCGCTGGGGATGAGGCCCGGTGAGTCCGCCACAGACAAACACCACTGGAAACTCCAGCCCCTTCGCCGCATGAATGGTCATCACCTGCACGGCCTCCTGTTCGCTGTCCAGCCGCAAGGTGTTGGCGTCCCCTGCGGTTTCGGGTGCGTTGATGCAGCGTTGCAGGCTTTGGATGAGTTCCGGGAGGTCAAGGTGTTGGGCAAGCCCGTCCTGAATCAAATGCTGGATGAGGTGCAGCCGATTGGTGGCTTCGCGCTCGGCGGGATGGTGGAGCAAATCCCGCTCCACGACTTGCGTGAACTTTAGCAATGCGCTGAAAAGCCGTCGGTAGCGGCGCTGCTGGGCCAGTTCCTGCCACTCCAGAAACTGCCGCCGGAGCGGGTGCCCCGCGCCTAGCGAACGTTGCGCTTCCAGCGTTTCCAGCCTAGCACCAAAGAAGTTCGTGAGCCACGCCTGCTGCATCCGCGACCAGCCTTCCGGCTGCTCCAAGGCTTGCAGGAAGGCGAGGATTTCCCGCGCCGCACGAGTTTGGAACAGCCCGGACTGCTTGTAAACCGTGTGCAAGATGCCGTGCTGCCGAAAGGTCGCCGCAATCGCATCGGCCTCCTTGCGCTTGCGGCACAGCACCGCAATGTCCCCTGCGTTGAGGGGGCGGACGGTCTCGGCTTCCTTGTCAAACCACGTTGGCGGATCGTGGAGCAGGCGGCGGATTTCCTGCGCACACGCCCCGCGCAGTTGCTTTTCGGCAAACGCGACTTTTGGGTTCAACGCCTGTTTCAGCACGGACTGCACGGCTGGCTCATCCTCCGGATCCGGCAGGTGCGCCCGCACCTGCTGCACAAACTCCGCCTCACCGTAAATCGTGCGATTCCGCAGAGGAGCCAGCGGCTCCTGCAACTCCGAGGGCAGGGCTTTTTTGCTGGTGCCGAAATCCTTGGATTGCAGGCGAAAGCGTGGCTCCGGAACCAGCAACCGGATGGGCGAAGCCGAATTTCCATCCGTGGGGGCCAACGCAATCTCCGGATTCCCACAAGCAAGGTTTTGATAAACGATGTCCGCCTCGCCCCCGCCTGCATTTTCAAAAAACTCCGGACGCCCGAAAATCTGGTTCACGCCCTCCAGCAACGCGGCGGACGAGCGAAAATTCTTGCCGAGCGTGAAGGGAGCCGATCGCCCGGACTGCTCCAGCAGTTCCTTGCGAGCCTGACGATACGTTTCCAAATCGGCGCGGCGGAATCCGTAAATCGCCTGCTTGGGATCGCCAATCACCACCAGCCGATGCTCCGGTGCCTCCAGAAACAACTCGCGAAAAATGGGCCACTGCACGGGATCGGTGTCCTGAAACTCGTCCACCACCGCGCACCGATAGCGGGTGCGCAAAGCATTGCGGAGCGTGGCGGCTCCGGGTGCGTCCGGACGAAGCTGGGCCTGCACCCGTGTGAGCATGTCGTCGTAATCGTAAATCGCGGCTTCCTCCTTGTGAGCTTGCAGATCGAGGCGGAACTGGCCCACCACCGATTTCAGCAGCCACGCTTTCCAGTGCTTGTCTTCCGCTCCGGCAAGTCCGGCCTCGGTCAGCAGGATGTGCAACGCCTCCACGGCGGTTCGCCATTCTGCAACCGTTTCCGAAACATCAAAAGTGGAATTTGCCCTTAATGCGGGATTGATCACCTTCCCCAAGTCAATCCCCATTGCTCGCCCCAACACCTCGTCCAGAGACAGACCCTTGCGGACCAGCGCCAGCAAGTTCGTGAGCGAGTCCAGTGCCTCAAACATTTTTTTGCTGGAGCGCCTATCGAGGTTGAGCTGCTCATAAGCGATCCGGACGGGATGGGTCTGGATGTCGGTGGCGGGTGGCTGTTCGCCATTTGTAATTGCCTCGGCGGATTCGGCGAGCTTGCCGTTGCTCTCCCGCAAACGCTTCCACAGCGGCTCGAACTCGGCGAGCAGGGTCTCCCAATCCGGAAACTCCGGAATCAGGCGATCTGGGTGCTTTTGCAACTCGGCAACTTCCTCCAGCAGCTTGGCAGGCCGCAGTCCGGTGCGCTTGACCACCTGCTGGAACATTCGCCCCAAAGCGGTGTGCGGTTGCAGCAACTGCTGGCGCAGCAGGGCTTCCAGCAAATCCGGAAGGTATTCGTGGGCGGGCGTTTGCTGCTGCGTGAAAAGCTGGCGGTTCTCAAACGCAAATTCTCGGAGAACGCTCAGACAGAAGCCGTGGATCGTGTGAATCGCAATCGCGTCAAAATCCAGCAACGCCCGTTGCAGTTCCTCGGCATGAACGTCGTCCAACACCCAATGCGGCTGGTCGGCTTCCAACTCGTCGGACATACCGGATTCTCGCTGGTGGAGCAGTTCCCGGAGTCGGCTCCGCAAGCGTTCGCGCAACTCGTTGGTGGCCTTTTCGGTGAAGGTGACGAGCAGGATTTCCCTCAGTGGCACCCCGGCTTCCAAGACCAGTTCCAGCACCAGTTCGATGATGGCAAAGGTCTTGCCCGTGCCGGCGGACGCCTCCACGACGACCTTGCGGTCTGTGTGGAGGTCCAGCGCGGGCTGGGACCGTTGGGAACGAAAGAGATCGGACTGTTTTGCAATCCGGACAGTGGGCACTTGATTGACTCCAGCTTGTTCTTGCAACCCGGTCACTTTAAGTTCTTGGAACCGTAGGGGAAAGACTAAAGGGCAATCGCCCAAGGTGAAAGGCGTAGAAACTGATGGAGGCAAAGTACACGCTGGACCTGCTGACGCAGGCGGCAGTGGTGATTGACGGCGAAGGGCGGGTGTGCTTCAGCAACGAAGCGGCGGCCCAGCTTTGGGGGTGGGACACGGAGCGGTTGCATCAGCTTCGGGTCGCGGATTTGTTTCCGGACGACCCCGAAGTGCAGCGTCATGTCGAGCAGGTGTTCGCCACGGGCAAAACCATCCGTCGGCCCGGACTTCGCTCCGAAAGCCGCCCATTGGCCGGACGGGTGCTGGACGTGATTGTGAGTCCGGTGCTGGACGATTCCGGCAACACCATGCAGGCGTTGCTCTGTCTGCTGGACACCACTCACCACCACGCAGCCCAAGCGCGGGAGGCGGAGGAGCGCATCATGGAGCAGTTGGGATTGATGACCGCCTCACTCGCTCACGAAATCCGCAATCCTCTCAGCGGCATCAAGGGGGCGCTGCAACTCATTCAGCGCGACCCGCAGGTTTCCCGTCCGCACGGAGATGCGTTCGGCCTCATGCTGGGGGAGTTGGAGCGCATCGAGCGCTTGCTGCAAAACCTCCAGCACTTTGCGCATCCCGCCCCGCTGAATCCCCAGCCCATGGACCTGCACGAACTGCTGGCCAACATCATCGAGTTTGAAAAGCAGCACTCGCCGAACTTGCGGTTCCATGCCCAATTCGACCTCTCGCTCCCCCCCGTGTTGGGCGACCGAGACAAGCTTCATCAAATCTTCCTGAACCTCGTGCGCAACGCGGTGGAAGCCTCGCCGCCGGAAGGGGTGGTGCGCCTGAAGACACGCCCCTGCTCGCGCTGGGAACTGGCCGGGACCGCGCTGGATCCGTCCCAATCCTACCTCCTTGTCACGGTTTCCGACCAAGGTGGCGGCGTGGCCCCGGAACACGTCGAGCAGTTGTTCAAGCCCTTCTTCACCACCAAGCCCTCCGGACACGGACTCGGCCTGCCCATCACGCATCGGCTCATCCGCGCCCACGGCGGACAAATCCACCACGCTCCTGCCAAATCCGGCGGCGCATGCTTTGAAGTCATGCTCCCGTGGAGCCGGAATCCCGAAGCCGACGGCTGACTTTTGTGTTGAGCTTCCCTGCAAAATTGCGTCTAATGAAACGCTTGGTGGCGAGCGTAGCTCAGCTGGTAGAGCACCGGGTTGTGATCCCGGTGGTCGAGGGTTCAAGTCCCTTCGCTCGCCCCAGTGACCGCAAGCACGGATTTTCAGAAGGGCGGCGCTTCAGCCTCCGGCAACAGAGATGTTCCTCTGTCGGCTCCTTCGTTCCGGATGGGGCACTTCCGTGATCTTCCCCGCCGATTCGATCACACCTTCTGCAAAAAACTCCAGCCACGCCTCCCAGTCGCCCTCGTAGCGCACTTGGTTGAGCCGTTCGTAGTAGGTTTGCCGATGTCGCTTGAAGTAGCTCCCCAACGGCAGCAACGGCAACCGGAGCGTTTGATCTGCGCAGAGGATCAGGTTGACAAGCAACCGTCCCAGCCGCCCGTTGCCATCCTGAAAGGGGTGGATGGACTCCAGTTGCACATGCGCCAGCGCGGCCTTGAGCAGAGGCGGTGCCGAGCTGTGGTTGAGGTAGCACACGAGCGTCTTCATGCACTCCTGAATGAGGTAGGGCGGGGGCGGCACAAACACGGCACGTTCCAGATGCGCCGCCCCCACCCAGTTTTGCATGGGGCGGAACTCCCCCGGAGCCTTGTCGCAACCCCGTCCCTTGCGAAGCAGCAGTTGGTGCATCTCCCTCAGCAGCCGCACCGAGAGCGGAGCGCCCCTGCTGAGTTTGCTCAGTCCGTGTTGGGTGGCCACCCAGTAGCCCGCGATTTCCTGAAGCTCCTTGCGCGACAGCACATAGGGCGCGTGGTGCTTGTCCAGAAACCAGTGGAACTCGGGAAACTCCTCGGTTGGATGCTGGCCAAGCCTTTCCCGGCGCAGGTGCGCTTGCAGGAACTGCACGGGATTCCGGAGGCGTTGGGAAAGGCAGTTCACCCGCTGGAGGGCGCGTTGCGCCTGAGCGAACTGATCGGCGAGTGCGGAGGTCCACTGGAGCGGAGGACGGGGCGGCAGAACGGCGGGGACGAAGGCTTGCGTGGTGCCCTCCTTCGCCAAAATGGTCACATGGTGTCCTTGCAACGCCCGCTTCATCTTTCTCTCCTTCGGAAAGATCAAGGCCCAAGCGTTATTGTACAACAGCTTGGTTCGGGAAGGGAACGAAAAGTTTGTGGCGAGGTTCGTTCATGCTTCAACAAGCTCAGCGCGAACGACGGGGCATTCCCGCGAAATCCGTAAGAGTTGCGTTAGCGGGAATCGCTGTCCGAGTGGGATTCGGCGTGGTTTTCCGAGGATTCCGACTGGAAGTGGGAGTCCACCAGATCGAGAGCCAAGAGGATGGCGCCAATGACGGCGAAGCAGATGAGGTAGTTGCGGAGAATGCGGGGCATGTCAGTCGTCCATGAGGGTTTGTGAGGCGACCGGATCGGAGCCTGACCGGGAAGCCAGTTTCATGCGGACCTGCAAGACACCGTTTTCGAGGACAAACTCGTGCGACTCCACCTGCTGGTTTTCCGGAGTCACAAACTCGCAGCGGAACGTGCCCTTGGGGCGGCTGGAGTGCAGGCAGGAGGTTTCGGCTTCCAGCACTTCCGGGAAGCGGCCTGTGACCACAAGGCGCTGGGCCTCCAGCGAAACCTCCAAGTCCGACAACAACACGCCGGGGAGGTCAATGCTCAGGATCAGCTCGCCGTTGCGGCGGAAGAGGTCGTAAGGCGGATGAAACCGGGCCGGGGCGTTTTCGCCTTCGGCCACCGAGGCACTCAGCAATTCGGAAAGCCGCTCGTCGTTATGGAGCTTGCGGGCCAGCAGTTCATTCAGCGATTGTGTTTGTGCAGGAACCGACATAAAATTGAAACACTTGCAAAACGTCAAAGAAAATTCTAAGTTATCGCCTTCCTTCTGTGAATGCAACTCCAGAACAGGGTCATGTGCGCGTCTGCTAACAAATGGACCCATTTTCAGCAATGGTGCCTTGAGATTCCAGAGTTGCAGATCACGCTCGACCTGAGCCAATCCGGATTGACCCAAGAGGCGCTCGCCGCCTTTGAGCAACCCTGTGCTGAGGTGCTGGCGAGCATGGCGGAATTGGAAGCCGGTGCGCTGGCGAATCCTGACGAGCAGCGGCAGGTGGGGCACTACTGGCTGCGGAACCCGGAACTTGCGCCCACCCATGAAATCGCAGAGGACATCCGCAACGCCTGGACCGCGATTGACGAGTTCACGCAGGCGGTCCATGACGAAACGCTGGCTACGTCCACAGGGGGCCGCTTCCGGAACCTCCTGCTGATCGGCATTGGCGGCTCGGCGCTGGGGCCACAACTGGTGCATCAGGCGCTCCGAACAGCTGCCGATCCGCTGCGGGTTTGGTTTCTGGACAACACCGACCCGGACGGCTTTGACCGAGTGCGAGCAGACCTTGGAGCAGGACTCGCAGAAACCCTCGCGGTGGTGGTGTCCAAATCCGGGGGCACCAAGGAAACTCGCAACGGCATGCTGGAAGCCCAAGCGTGGTTTGCGGAAGCCGGACTGGATTTTGCGAAACACGCGGTTGCCGTGACTGGAGCCGGAAGCGAACTGGACCGCATGGCGGAATCGCAAGGCTGGTTGCGGCGTTTCCCAATGTGGGACTGGGTGGGCGGACGCACCTCCGAGCTTGCGGTGGTGGGACTCCTGCCCGCCGCACTGCAAGGCGTGGACTGGCGGCAACTTGTGGAAGGGGCGCGGGAGATGGACGTGCAGACCCGCAATCCGCAAGTCGTGGACAATCCGGCACTGCTGCTTGCGATTGCATGGCACCTCGCCGGAGAGGGACGCGGCAAACGGGCACTAGTCGTATTGCCGTACAAGGACCGCCTGGAACTGTTCGGACGCTACCTGCAACAGTTGGTGATGGAATCGCTAGGCAAGGCGCATGACCTGTCTGGAAGCACCGTCCATCAGGGCTTGACGGTTTACGGCAACAAAGGCTCGACCGACCAGCACGCCTACGTCCAGCAGCTCCGGGAAGGGCCGGATGATTTTTTTGCGACCTTCCTTGCGGTGCGGGAAGATCGTCAGGGCGCGAGCCGGGAAGTGGAGCCGGACATCACGTCTGGAGATTACCTGCACGGCTTCTGGCTGGGCACACGGGCCGCGCTGGCCGAGGCGGGTCGCCGCTCGGTTTCGCTGGTGCTGGACCAGCTCACGCCCCGCACGCTGGGAGCGTTGATCGCGCTGTTTGAGCGCACGGTCGGTTTTTACGCCGCGTTGATCGGCATCAATGCCTATCACCAGCCCGGAGTCGAAGCCGGAAAAGTTGCCGCCAACGAGGTCTTGCGGCTCCAGCAGAAATTGCTGGATGTCTTGCGGGAGGCTCCGGAACGCGGCTGGACGGCGGAAGCCCTTGCCGAAAAATGCGGAAAGCCGCAGTCGGCAGAAACGGTTTTCCACTTGCTGGAACACCTTGCCGCAAACCAGCGGCTGCTCCGCAAAGCCGGAACCACGCCGTTTGACGCCACGTTCCGAATCAGGGCGTCGGCAGTTTGAGCTTGGTGAGTTGGTGCTGGGTTTTCCCTTCGTGGAACTCCAGCAGATGATGCGGTGGTGCGGCGGCAAGGATGAGCGTGAACTCGGACTTTTCCTTGGGGAGCAAGGCGCGCAGGGTCCACGAGTCGGGATAAATCCGCAACGTGTGGGCCTCGTGGGTGCCCACGCGGGTGTTGAACGCCCCGGAACGCTCGCGCACCACGCGCATGCGCACCAGACTCATGGACTGCGGCAAGGCACCAGATTCGAGTTCAATGGCGAGCGCGGGCAGGTAGAGCGTGAAGACAAACGGCTCGTCGCGTGACGCCCGGAGGATCGGCCCAAGCCGCTTGCGGAGGAAGTCGAACACGTTCTCAAACGAGGCAAAGCGTTCGCGGGGCACCTCCAGCTCAAACGACCGGGCCTCGCTGCCGTGCCGCAGTTCGGTGCGGATGCTTCCGGAGCCGTAGGTGTTGGTGATCAAGAGGTTTTCGCGGAGGTCTTCTTCCTCGTAGCGAAGCGGCTCTCCGTGGTGGGCGTCGAACCAGAGCCGCTTGCGGGAGAAGGCTTCGCCCTCCGGATCGGTGTTTTCACTGCGCTCGATCAGGCACTCCTGTCCGCCACAGGAGGTGGTTGCATAGCGCAGGTGGGTGAAGCCCGTGACTTGCTGACGCTCCACGTTCCAATGCTGGTAACTCAGCAGGGTTCCGGGCTTGGGCAGGAAACTCTGGGCCGAGGCAAGGGCAGGCCACCCCAATACGCCAAGCACGAAGAGTCCAAGGATGAAGCGCTTCACAACGTCAGTCCGTGAGCTTGACGAGCCGATTGCGGTAGGCGGTTTGCAGCGAGTACTTGGGCTGATCCGGCTCGTCTTCGGAGGTGTACCAAAACGCAGAGTGCTTGGGGTCCACATGGAGGATGGTGAACACACGGCCCGTGTGTTCCTCACGGTTTCCATACAGCACCCGGTCGTTGGCCCGAAGCGGCTTGCCGTTTTGGTCTAGGAATTCAGTGGTGGTCATCGCGAATGATCAGTTGTAGCTGCCCTCGCATTTGCGGCAGAGCGGATCGCGCTTGCGTCGCATCGAGGGGCGGGACATGCATCGTCGGCACACGACCTCGTCGCAACGCACACAAATCAAGGTGTGGGACTGAAACCGACTCAGCGGAAACCCGCAGAGAAAACAGGCTTCTGAGGGGGTTCGATGGACTTCCAACATGGGTGCAGAACCAGAGAGAACAATTGCATTACCATACGAGTCCCTGATGGGACTTGCAAAACCAAAGCGACATCGCCCTCGCACACAACGCCCCAAGGCTCCGGAAAGTTCGGTGCGGGAGCAAGTGCTGGCGGACTTCGGCGCGTTCCAGAAATCGGGACACTGGAACCCAAGCCCTTCCGCAAAACTGGAGGGCGAGCGCGACCGTCGGCTGTACACGCAACTCCTGCAAGGGCTGGCACGACACCACCGCCTGCTGAAGGCCGTTGTGCAGGAACGCCTGCACCGAGGCATCCAGCTCACTCCGGATGTTGCGGCGGCACTGGAGTTGGGAGCCTTTGAGCTGTTGCACATGGACCGCATTCCCGCCCATGCCACGCTGAACGAGGTGGTGGGCGCAGTGCGGCGGAACTCCGGCACCGCCGCCTCGAAGCTGGTGAACGGGGTTTTGCGTAGCCTTCAGCGCGATCTGGAAGCCGACAAGCCCGTTCCGGGCGCACAACCGCTGGCCGTCCGCACCTCCCACCCAGACTGGATGGTGGCGCGCTGGACCGAAAATTACGGTGTCGAGCAGGCCGAACAGATTTGCGAGGCGAACAACCGCTTTTCCGGAATCACGATCTGTCCGGGGCTTGGAATCAGCGGCACCGAGTTGCAGCAGCAACTTGGCGAAGAAGGAATCGAGGTCACGCCCCACCCACGGGTTCCGGATGCGTTGCTCGTGGAGCAGTCGGCAGGCATCTGGGAAACCCGAACCTACGCCGAAGGTCGGTTTTGGGTGCAGGATCCCTCTTCACAGGTCATCACCCAATTGCTGGCGGAACGGCTGGAGGGCACAGTGCTGGACGTGTGCGCGGCTCCGGGAGGAAAAACCCTTGGGCTGGTGCGCAACGGCATCAACGTGCAGGCCGCCTGCGACCTCTCGACACGGCGGATGCGAAGAGTGCGTGGCAATTTTGAGCGTTGTCAGGTACGATGCCCACCTTTGCTGGTGTCCGACGGAATCGCCCTGCCGCTGCCCGACCGCTCGGTGGACGCGGTGCTGCTCGATGTGCCCTGCTCGGCCACCGGGACGATTCGCAAGAATCCGGACATCAAGTGGGCGCGGGGCGCAACCGAATTACTGAATTGGCTCCCACTCCAAAGCCAGCTTCTGCATGAAGCGGCACGAGTGGTGCGGCCCCAAGGCGTGATCGCCTATGCAACCTGCTCGCTTGAACCGGAGGAGAACGTCCGGCAAGTGCAGTCATTTTTGGGGGCAACGCCCAAGTTCGTGCTTGAGCCTTGGTCCGCCCGCAAGCCCCTGCCTCCGGCATGGGCGAGTTGGGAAACTCGCGAGGGGGCGTGGCAAATGCTGCCGGACGACACGACGATGGGATTTTATGCCGCATTTTTGCGGCGTGTCGAATAAATTGGAATTTTTCTTGCTACAGGGTTAGCCTTCCTCTAGGAGATGGCACCCAGAACCATTCAGAACGGAGATCGAATGGAAGACATCAAACAAAAGCTACAGGAGGAAAAGGATCAGATCCTTTCCGAATTGCAGGCCCAAAGGGCACTCAACCAAGACGCCTCCCGCAAGGACGTGGGAGACGAGGTGGACAGCTCCGTGGACGAACAGGAGCGCGAGCTGAGCCTGCTCATGCGCGACCGCGACCGCGACCGCCTCGAAGCGATCGAGGAGGCGATTCAGCGCATGTTCACCGGAGACTACGGGTTCTGCGAGGAATGCGGGGATGAAATTCCGAAGCGGCGCTTGATCGCCATGCCGCTGGCACGGTTGTGCGTGAACTGCCAGCAGGATCAGGAGCGAGCCAATATCGCCCTGAGTGCGACCTCAAGCACCATGTACCTTAACTCCCTGCCGCGCGAGGACTGAGCGGCAACCGGAACCTGCTTCCGGAGGGGCTGAAAACTCAGCCATGGCAGACCTGCTCAATTACGACGCGACCCAGCTTCTGGTCTTCATCCTGGTGCTGGTGCGCGTCAGTGGCATCATTGCAACCGCGCCCGTGCTGGGCAGCAACGCCATGCCGATGCAGGTCCGCGTGGTGCTTGCGCTGGTGCTGGCCCTGATCATCCAGCCCTTCACGCCCACCCTCACGGTCTATCCGGACCAGCCCTCCGAATACCTGCTGCTCATCGCCGGAGAGCTGCTCATCGGGCTGGTGCTGGGCATGATCGGGCAAATGCTCTTTGCCGCCGTCGAGTTCGCCGGCACCGTGATCGGGTTCCAGATGGGCCTGAGCATGGCCAACGTCTTCGATCCGCAATCGCAGGCGCAAATTTCGCTGGTGGGGCAGTTTGAGCGCGTCTTTGCCACCCTGATCTTTGTGGCGATGGACGGGCATGTCATCGTCGTGCAGGCCATCGTCCGCAGCTACGACCTCCTGCCTCCGGGCGGGGCGAGCTTCAGCAATCCGCTCACGCAGGAAATGGTGCGCCTCTCGTCCGGAGTGTTCACGCTAGGCTTCCAGCTTGGAGCGCCGCTCATCACCGCGCTTTTCTTGGCAAACCTGACGATGGCCCTGCTCGCCCGCTCCGTGCCGCAGATTCAGATTTTCATCGTCGGCTTTCCCCTGACGCTGCTGCTGGGCTTCATCATGCTCATGTTCGGCGTCCCGTTTTTTGCCCAAGCCCTGCACCGCATGTTTGAGATGTACGACGACCAACTGCTCAACATGCTGCACATCCTTGCAGGTCCAGACACTCCCTAATCCACAATGGCCGAACAGCAGGGGCAGGAAAAAACCGAACAGCCCACCGAGCGCAAACGCCAGAAGGCGCGGGACGACGGGCAATCCACCTTCAGCAAGGAGTTGTCCTCTGCCTCGTTGCTGGGCGCGGCGACCCTCACGCTCTACTTCGCCAGCGCGTGGTTGCTGGACGGGGTCCGGGAGATGATGCGCGGCAGTTTCACCGAACTCAAGGTGGGGCAGGACCTCTCGATTGACGGCACCTACCGGGTTTTAGGCGAATCGTTTTCGGCGATGGCCCCAACGGTGCTGGCGTTGTCCGCCGTGATTGTGTCGGTCGCCTTCCTCAGTTCCGTGATTCAGGTCGGCTTTCGCTTCACCATCAAGCCCCTCGCGCCGAAGTTCTCCAAGATCAGTCCGCTCACGGGCATCAAGCGGCTCTTCTCCACCCAAGGGTTGGCGGAACTGCTCAAGAGCCTGGGCAAGCTGGTGATCATCGGACTGATCGGCTACTTCACCTTTGTGGACTTGCTTGAGGAGGCCAACAGCCTCGCCGTTCTGCCTCCGGAGACGATCATCATCTTCAACTTCCAAGCCGCCGCCGAAATCACCGGGAAGATCGTCCTCGCGCTCTTTGCCCTCGCCGTCTTCGATTACTTCTACCAGCGCTGGTACCAGGAGCAGCAGATCAAAATGACCAAGCAGGAAGTGAAGGAGGAGACCAAGGAGACGGAAGGCGACCCGCAGCTCAAGGCCCGCATCCGCCAGATTCAGCGGGAGATGTCCAATGCGCGCATGATGCAGGAAGTGCCCAAGGCGGACGCGCTGGTCGTCAACCCGACCCACTTCTCCGTGGCCCTGCTCTACGACCGGGAGGTGATGGAAGCGCCGCAGGTGATTGCCAAAGGAGCGGACTTCCTCGCCCTGCGGATGCGGACGGTGGCCAACGAAAACGCCGTGCCGATTGTGGAAAAGCCCGCCTTGGCGCGTGAATTGTACGCCTCGGTAGAGGTGGGGGACTCGATCCCGGAACGCCTCTTCAAGGCCGTTGCCGAAATCCTTGCCCAAATCTACCGATTACGACCACAACGCTGAAACCGAGTTTTTCAGGAAAGTGGCTTCAGGCTTGATCTTTTGGTCAAGAACCGTCAAATTGCGCTGAACCCAGACTTGGCGGTCATTCGGAAGACCCACTAAAACAGGCCGGATGCGGCCCACTTTTGTCTAAGGACCAGCCTTGGCAGCAAGCACCCAAACCCTTCCTCTCAACGGGGTCATCCGGAACACGGACGTCATCCTTGCGTCCGGGGTCATTGGGATGTTGCTCATCATGGTGGTGCCGCTGCCGCAGATCATCCTCGATCTGCTGCTGGCGATGAGCATTTCCATCGGGGTGTTGATCCTCTTCGTCGCCCTCTTCACCGCCAGTTCGCTGGAGTTCTCATCGTTCCCCACCGTCCTGCTCATCTCCACGCTCTTCCGGCTTTCGCTCAACATCGCCTCCACCCGGCTCATTTTGCTGGAGGGGCATCAGGGGGCGCACGCCGCCGGGGCGATCATCAAGGCGTTCGGCGAGTTCGTCGTCGGAGGAAACATCATCGTCGGGATCATCGTCTTCTTGATTCTGGTGATCATCAACTTCGTCGTGATCACCAAGGGCACGGGACGCATCGCCGAGGTTGCCGCCCGCTTCACCTTGGACGCAATGCCCGGCAAGCAGATGGCCATTGACGCCGACCTCAACGCGGGCCTGATTGACGAACAGGAAGCCAAGACCCGCCGTAGCAAGATCCAGCGCGAGTCCGATTATTTTGGAGCGCTTGACGGTGCCAGCAAGTTTGTGCGCGGAGATGCCATCGCCGGATTGATCATCACCTCCATCAACATTCTGGGCGGTCTCTTGATCGGAACCACGCAGTACGGCATGTCGGCGGGAGACGCCTTTGGCTCCTACGCGACGCTGACGGTCGGAGACGGTCTGGTTTCGCAGATTCCGGCATTGATCATCTCGATTGCCGCCGGTATTGCTGTCACCAAGGCATCCTCCGAAAACCGCATTTCCGAGGATTTGCAGAGTCAGGTTTTCAGCAACACGCAGGCGCTGTTTGTCGTCTCCGCCGTGCTGTTGCTCTTCGCCTTGATTCCGGGGCTGCCGCCTGTTCCGTTCCTGCTGCTGGCGATCCTCACCTTCTTCCTCGCACAGACCTCCCGGAAGGCACAGGCGCAGCTAGAATTTGAGAGGGAGCAGGAACAGCAACTTGAATTGCAGCGCGAACTCACGGAAGAGCCGGAAGACGTTGCGGAACTGCTGCCGATTGACGTGCTGGGGCTGGAATTGGGCTACGGCCTGATCCCGCTCGTGGACGAAGAACAAGACGGGGAACTCCTCAAACGCATCAAGGCAATCCGTCGGCAGACCGCACTCGATTTCGGCTACATCGTCCCGCCCATCCATATCAAGGACAATCTTGAGCTGTCTCCGGGCGAGTACTCGATCACAATCAAGGGCATCGAGGTCGCCCGCGCCGAATTGATGGTGGGGCACTACCTTGCCATGAAGACCGGGGATGTGGACGAGGAGATTCCGGGAGTGGACACCGTGGAACCGGCCTTTGGGCTTCCGGCGATCTGGATTGCCGCCGAGGACGAGGAGCGGGCGCAGTTTGCAGGCTACACCGTGGTGGATCAACCCACGGTCCTCGCCACCCACATCACCGAAATCCTCAAGAGCCACGCCCACGAGTTCATTGGCCGTCAGGAAACCCAGCGGCTGCTCGACAGCTTCGCCAAGAACGAGCCGAAGATTGTGGAGGAACTGGTGCCGGGACAGGTTCCGCTGGGCACGGTCCAGAAGGTCATCCAGAACCTGCTGCGCGAACAGGTTTCCATCCGCGACCTCCATACCACGCTGGAAACCCTTGCGGACGCCTCCTACGTCACCAAGGACGCAGACCTGCTCACCGAACACGTCCGGCAGGCACTCTCCCGGCAGATCACCCGGCAGTACCAGACCCCAGACGGAATGCTGCCGCTCATCACCTTCAGCCAGGAACTGGAAAACCAGATCGCTGCGGCCATCCAAGACTCTGGACAGGGATCGTATCTGGGACTCAACCCCAACGTGGCCCAGACGGTCATCACCCGCATTGACGGACTGCTGGAGCAGTTCACCGTTAACAACTACCAGCCCATCCTGTTGTGTTCCCCACTGATTCGACCGCATGTGAAACGGTTGGTGGAGCGCTTCATTCCCAATCTGGTGGTGATCTCCCACAACGAGGTCGCCTCGGACGTGCGCATTGAGGCGCTTGGCATGGTACAATTGGGCGGAGAGGAGTGAGGAGGGCCGCTGGAGCGCTCCCCGACTTGCTGATCTCCCCGACTTGCTAAGCCGTTCATGAACCTGAAACGCTACCGCGTCACCAACATCCAAGAGGCCCTCCAGCTCATCAAGCGCGACTTGGGGCCGGAGGCGATCATCGTCTCCACCCGCCAAGTGAAGGAGGGCAAGGGCACCTTCGGGCTGTTTGGGAAAACTGTCCTTGAAGTCACCGCCGCCCGCGATGACAAACCCAAGGCCACGCTGTCTTCCGCACTGGGCCGCAACCTCAACGGACAACTCGCGCTGGAGGCGGAGGAGATCGTGCCGCCTGCCGAAGTCGAAGAACCCCCGCTGCGCCCGCCCCTGTCCACGCCACCGCCAGCACCCGCCCCGCCGCCGCAGGCGGTGGAGCCGCCTCCTGACATCGATTCAGGTGCCTTGCAGCCCATCCGTCAGGAACTGCAAGGACTCCGGGAAGTGGTCGAGGAACTGAGCAGCCGCACCTCGGCGTTTGAGGAGTTTTCCAACAACCAGTTGCGGCACGAGTTGGGCGAGATGCGGCACATGCTGCACCTGATGGCGAGCCGGTCTTCGCTCCCGGACGACCTCGACCTTCAGGAAAACCTGATGATGCTCTACCAGCAGTTGAAGTTCGGAGGGCTGGAGGACAAGTTCTCGCGGCGCTTGGTGTTGGAGGCGCAAAAGAACATCTCGGAGGAAGACCTCCAGAATTTCTCGTATGTGAAGATTTTCCTCGCACGGATGCTCATGAAGATCATCCGGACCACGGAGGGCATCGAGTACATCAACTCCACGCAAAAGGTGGTGGCGCTCATCGGCCCCACGGGCGTTGGCAAAACCACCACGGCGGCGAAAATCGCCTCCGATCAGATGCTCAACCGCAAGCGCCGAGTGGGGTTGATCACGGTGGACACCTTCCGGATTGCGGCGGTCGAGCAGTTGCGGACCTACGCGAAAATCATCAACGTGCCGTTGCGCATCGTCTCGGATCGTCAGGAAATGGACAAGGCGGTGGAGAGCTTTTCCGATTGCGACGTGGTGGTCATTGACACGGGCGGCTGCTCCCAGCGTGACGAGGGGCAGATGTTCGAGCTGCGGGAGATCTTCGACGAGCGCGGACGCATCCACAACCTGCTCGTCCTCAGTTCCACGACCAAGGACAACGACCTCAACGAAATCACCCGCAAGTTCGGCGTGATGCCCATTGACGGGGTGATCTTCACCAAGCTCGACGAAAGCGCGTCCTACGGAACCATCTTCAACCACGCGATCCGCTTCAAGAAACCCATCTCCTTCCTGAGCACCGGGCAGAAGGTTCCCGAAGACATCGAGATGGCCACCAAGGAGCGCATGGTGGATTTGCTCCTCAACATCTCCGGAAGCTGACCCCGTGCCCGCCGTGACTGCCACCACCGATCAGGCTGCGTCGCTCCGCAAGCTGGTCAGTGACTCGAAAGCGCCTGCCGCTCCGCGCAAGGGCCGCGTCATCAGCGTGACCAGCGGCAAGGGCGGGGTGGGCAAGACGAACATTTCCATCAATCTGGCCTACGCGCTCTCCGCGCTGGGGCGACGGGTGTACCTGCTCGATGCCGACCTTGGGCTGGCGAACATTGACGTGCTGCTCAACCTCACTCCGGCCCACACCCTTGACGATGTGCTGGCAGGCGAGAAGGAACTGCGCGACATCGTGACCGACGGCCCCGGCAACATCAAAGTGCTGCCCTCCAGTTCCGGAGTGGTGGAGATGGCGGAGTTGGACGAGGACCGCCAGACGCGGCTGCTCGAAAAGCTCAAGGACCTTGACGACGACATTGACTACCTGATCATTGACACGGGGGCCGGAATCGCCTCCAATGTCTTGCGCTTCAACGTTTGCGCAGATGAGGTCATCCTCGTCGTCGCCCCGGAGCCGTCCTCGATGACGGACGCCTACTCGGTGATCAAGGTGATGGCGAGCCGCTACAACATCCGCAGCTTCAACCTGCTCGCGAACTCGCTGGAGTCGCCCAAGCAGGGGGAGCGGGTCTTTGAGCATCTTCAGAAAGTCTCGCGGGATTTCCTGCAACTGGAGTTGAATTACCTCGGCGGCATTCCACGAGACACCAAGCTGATGCGGGCGGTGCGCTCCCAGCGTCCTCTGCTGGAGATGTTCCCGGACTCTCCGGCGGCCAAGAGCTTCAAGGCACTGGCGCAGCACATCGAAACCTCTGCCCTCGCCCCTCGCTCCTTGGCGGAAACTCCCCGGAGCGACAGGCCGCTCCGGTTTTGGGAGCGCATTTTGCAGTGGCGTGAGAAGAAGGACTAACACCTCAATCCCAGAAATCATGGAGATTCCCTGACGACCACGCAGGGAGCAACCGCAACTTTCTCGGCATGTCAACCGCACCCCCAAAACCTACCCACGACGAGGAGCTTCAGGAGCATTCGCTCACGGAGCCGCCGGAGTCGTCCATCGAGCAAGCTTCGGATGGGCTGGGCGAGTTGCGCGAACCGCCTGCCCCGCCGCCGCCGGCAAGCAAGGTTGCCAAGCCAAATCCCTACGCCAAGAAAACCCCGCTTGACCGCGAGGCGCAGGTGCTGGAATACACCCCGCTGATCAAGCGCATCGTCACGCGCATGGCCGCCCGCTTTCCTCCGGGCGTGAATCTGGAGGATCTTTACCAAGCCGGGATGATCGGCCTGCTGGATGCCGTGGACAAGTTCGATGCCAGCAAAGACGTGCAGTTCAAGACCTATGCGGAGTTCCGGATCAAGGGGGCGGTGCTGGACGAGTTGCGCTCGATGGACTGGGTGCCGAGGTCCGTGCGCGCCGCCGCCAGCGATTGGGAAAGCGCATGGCGGACGAAGGCTTCGGAGTTGGGACGGGAACCCAGTGATTCGGAAATGGCGGAGCAGATGGGGCTGTCGCTGAAGGAGTACCACGACTTCCTGATCAAATCCCGGCCCATCCCCCTGCTCTCCATCGAGGAGTTCAATCAGCGCACCGACGACGAGGAACAGGCCAACCTGCTGGAAATCCTCAAGGATCCCACAGGCAAGGATCCGTTCCAGATGCTCTCGCTCCAGCAGATGCAGGGCAAGCTCGCCGACACCATCACCGAGCTTTCTGAGCAGGAGCAGATGGTGCTGGCACTCTACTACAACGAGGAACTCAACCTCAAGGAGGTTGGACAGGTGCTAGGCGTGGTGGAGTCCCGCGTGTCGCAAATCCGCTCCAAGGCGATCCTCAAGCTGCGGGCCAAACTCCGGGGGGTCATCCTCAACGACGACAGGGACTGAGCGCGTGGAGGCTGCGGAATCCGCTCAGATTCTAGAAGGCATGGTCGCCCATCAGCGCGAAAAGCTGCTCAAGGTCGCCCGCGAACTCGTGCCCGACGCGACTCCCGAAGACCTCCGCAATCCCCAAGACTTCTCCGAACTGCTCAACGACCCCCTCTTCAACTACGAGGACGGACTGCTTACCGGACTCCTGAGCGCCCAAGCCGCCCTGCGCATTTCCAATTCCTAATGCGGTCAGGCGGGATCACCCCAAAAAGCGGCTCCGGATCGTCTCATCCCACTCCGCAGGAAACTCCGAGTTGCACAGGCGCTTGAGCAGGTGCTGCAACAGGGTGTCGTCGGCATGATCTTCGATCGTTCTCGAACCCTTGAAGCGCCCCACGCCCTGCTCGGATTCCGGAAGGTTCCGGTTGGTCTGCCCCAGCCGCACCCCCTGTTCGGGGAGCCACTCCAGCACCACCTCGTCAAAAATGAACTGAATGTAGTGCGGGCGCCGCCGATCATCCACCCAGAGGAACGCATAGGTGTCCGGATGGTTGTCGCACCCCATGCTGATTTGGTGAAGACCACCGACCACCTCTTCCGATTTCAGGCTGCGGACGACATAAAAGCTGCGTTGCATGACGGAGGACGGCTTGAGTTTTACCGGGTTTGAGTTAGTTTGACAGGCATTTCAAGAACTCAAGCATAGGCAAGATTGGACGTGAATGCAATACCAGTGTTGGTGAACGGCGCCCAAGGGCGCATGGGACAGGAGGCGGTGAAGGCCATCTCTGCAGAATCCGGGCTGGAGTTGGTGGCCCAAGCGGACCTCGGCGACGACCTTCCAGCGGTGCTGCGGGATTCCGGGGCGCAGGTGGCCGTGGACTTCACCACGGCAGCGGTGGCGTTTGACAACGCCCGCACGCTCATCGAGTGCGGGGTGCGTCCGGTGATCGGCACCAGCGGCCTGCTTCCGGAGCAGGTTTCCGAGCTTCAGGAACTCTGCCGCCAGCAAAGCATTGGCGGAGTGATCGCCCCGAATTTTGCGATTGGCGCGGTGCTGATGATGAAGTACGCGGCGGACGCGGCCAAGTACCTTCCGCACGTCGAGGTCATCGAACTGCACCACGACCGCAAGGCTGACGCGCCTTCTGGAACCGCCGTCAAGACCGCAAACCTGCTCGCCGAAGCCCGTACCCAAGCGCCCATCCCCCTTGATGAAACAGAACTCATCCCCGGCGCACGAGGCGGCAAAACCCAAGGCATCCCCGTGCATTCGATCCGGCTCCCCGGACTCGTGGCGCATCAGGAGGTGATCTTTGGCGGCAAAAGCGAAACCCTCACGATCCGCCACGATTCCATCCACCGCGAATCGTTCATGCCCGGCGTCTGCCTCGCCTGCAAGAAAGCCGTTGAGCTGGACGAACTCGTGTACGGACTGGAGCATGTGCTGTAACGGCCCCATGACGCTTGTGGAGGTGAGATCATGAATCCGCAGATTTCACAGATGGACGCAGATTAGAAGTTTATGCAATCTGTGGAATCTGCGGATAAACTTTTACGACTGCATTCTTTATGAATGATCCATCGCTGGATAAACGGGAGCAAGATCCGCAAACGTACGCCATCATCGGTGCTACGATGGCCGTTCACAGAGAATTGGGAAATGGTTTTTTATAGGCCGTTTACCAAGTGGCACTGGAGAAGGAATTTCAATGTCAACAGATTCCGTATGAGCGAGAAAAAGCACTGCCTGTTTTTTACCGGAATGAAGCGATCGCCAATTACCGGGCTGATTTTCTCTGCTATGGGGAGGTGATTGTGGAACTCAAGGCTCTGCAAAACATTTCTGGGAATGAAGAAGCCCAAGTCATCAATTATCTCAAGGCTTCCGGGTTACACCGAGGGCTTTTGATCAACTTTGGATCTCGAAGCCTGCAACACAAAAGACTTGTCTTTCATCTGCGAGAATCTGCGCAATCTGCGGATTCTCATTTTCAAAAACCTGAACATCTACTGGACACACTGATTTCCTGAACCCATGACCTCTCTACCCAAAGCCTACGATCCGCAAGCCTTTGAATCCCAAATCGCCGAGCAGTGGGAGGCGCAACGCCTCTTTCGGGCCAATGCGGGATCCGGCAAGCAGTCCTTCACGATCTCGATGCCTCCGCCCAACGCAACGGGGCAGTTGCACGTCGGCCATGCGGTGATGCTCGCGCTGGAGGACATCCTCATCCGCTGGCACCGCATGATGGGGCACGAGGCGCTGTGGGTTCCGGGAACCGACCATGCGGCGATTGCGACGGAGAACGTGGTTCTCAAGCAAATTCGGGAGCAGGAGGGCATCGCCGACCCCCGTGCCGAGTTGGGACGCGAGGAGGTGCTACGGCGCATTGCGGAGTACGTCGAGCAGTCGCGGGGCACAATCCGGAACCAAGTCGTCGCGATGGGGTCGAGCTGCGACTGGAGCCGCGAGCGCTACACGATGGACCCCCAGCTCAACCGCTGCGTCAACGAAACCTTTGTGCGCATGTACGAGGCGGGGCTGATTTACCGGGGGCCGCGCATCGTCAACTGGGATCCGAAGCTGCACACCAACGTCTCGGACGACGAAGTGGACCGCAAGGAGGTGCAGTCGCCCTTCTACACCTTCCAGTACGGCCCGTTCCAGATCGGCACGGTGCGTCCGGAAACCAAGTTCGGCGACAAGTACGTCGTCATGCACCCGGACGACGAGCGCTATTCGGAGTATCGGCACGGCGACACCTTTGAGTGCGAGTGGATCAACGGCCCCGTGGTCGCCACGATCATCAAGGACGAGGCGGTGGACCCCGAATTCGGCACGGGCGTGATGACGATCACCCCGTGGCACGACCACGCGGATTTCGAGATTGCCGAGCGCCACAAGCTCGACAAGGAGGCGATCATTGACTTCAGTGGCAAATTGCTGCCTGTCGCACAGGAATTTGCGGGCATGGGCATTGACGAGGTGCGTCCGCAGATTGTGGAAAAGCTCCGCCGCAAGGGGCTGCTGGTCGAAGTGGACGAAAGCTACACGCACAGCAAGGCGTTCAACAGCCGGGGTGGCGGAGCCATCGAGCCGCAAATCCGCGAGCAGTGGTTCATTGACGTCAACAAGCCCGTCGTGCCGTGGCAGGGCGAGCAACGCAGCTTGCGCGAAGTCCTCATCTCTGTGGTGCGGTCCGGAGACATCCGGCTCGTTCCCGACCGCTTCAACGCCACCTACTTCCACTGGGTGGAGAACCTGCGCGACTGGTGCATTTCCCGCCAAATCTGGTGGGGGCACCGCATTCCGGTGTACTACCGCGAGGGCGAAATGCAGGCGTCCGTGCGCCCGCTCGACCCCGCCGAGGGCTGGGAGCAGGATGCGGACACGCTCGACACCTGGTTTTCCTCCGCGCTCTGGACGTGGAGCACGCTGGTTGATTCGGAGCAGGCCGAGGATTTTTCGCTGTCCTTCGAGGAACTGCTGGAGCGCAGCCCGGATTTCCAGAAATTCCACCCCACACAGGTGATGGAAACGGGCTACGACATCCTCTTCTTCTGGGTCGCCCGCATGATCCTGATGACGACCTACATGATCCGTGAGGTGCCCTTTGAAACCGTGTACCTGCACGGGCTGGTCCGCACCCGTGAGGGCAAGAAGATGTCGAAGTCCGACCCCGCGACCTGCATTGATCCGCTGGAGAGCATCGAGCAACACGGCACCGATGCCTTGCGGCTTGCGCTCATTGTGGGCACCGGGCCGGGACAGGATTTGCGGCTCTACCCGGAAAAGCTCGAAGCCTGCCGCCGCTTCGCCAACAAGGTCTGGAACGCCGGACGCTACATCCTGATGACCATCCCGGAAGGCACCCCGGTTACGCCGCCGCAACAGGTGCAATCCGAGCTTGCGCAGTGGCTGCTCCACGGACTCAACCGACTTGTGCAGGACGTGCAGGAAAGCCTCACCTCCTACCGCCTTTCTGACGTGATTGACAACCTCCGGAACTTCTTCTGGGGCGAGTTCTGCGACTGGCATCTGGAGATGGACAAAAAGCCCGAACGGAGTCCGGAGGACAACCAAGTGCTGGCCTACGCCTACACCACGCTGCTCAAGTTGCTGCACCCGTATGTGCCGTTTGTCACCGAGGCACTCTGGTCGCAGTTTGGCCAGAATAAAATGCTCACGGTGAGCGACTGGCCGCAGCCGCAGCCGACACACGACTTTCCGGAAAGCCACGCCCGCATCGAACTCGTCAAGGAAGCGATCACCCAAATCCGCACCCTGCGCGACAAGGCGAGCCTTGGACTCGACAAGAAGGTCGCCGCCAGCTTGGATTCCGTGGTCCGCGCCCCACTGTTCGAGGCGAACCATGAACTCATCGTTCGACTCGCCCGTCTCAGCGAACTGGAAATCCGTGCCGTCGAGCCAACTCCCGGAAACGATGCGCTCGCGGCGTACTTTCAGGACACGCTGGCCCGCATTGACGCCTCGGCAGTGGATTGGCGCAAGGAGATCGAAACGCTCAACAAGAAGCTCAAGTCCGAAAGCGACTTCCTCGCCAAGAGCGGCAAAAAACTCGACAACCCCGGATTTCTCGGCAAAGCTCCCGAACACGTCGTTTCCGAACTGCGCGACAAGGTTGCTGCCACCGAAAAGACCGTCGAAGCCCTGCGCCAGCAAATCCAGGAACTCGAACGGCTGGCAAGTTGAACCTTCATTTCAGGAGGACTTATGCTACAACCGCGGAAACAGGTGCTTCCGGGAGCGCTGGCTCTGCTGACCCCCGTGTTGGTTTGGGCTGAAGATCAGTCCGCTACCTGGAAAAGCGATGCTGTATCAGGGGTTACTCAAACAGTGTCGCAGCGCAACCCGCCCGCGTTGATGCTCGCCAAACGCTGGGAGGCCGGGACGGACGTGAGGGGTTGGTGGGCAAGCGAGAAGTTCGACGGCATCCGGGCATTCTGGAGCGGAACGGAGCTGCTGACTCGCCAAGGCAACCCGATTGCCGCGCCGGAGTGGTTCACAGCGGTGCTTCCAGACTGGCCGCTCGACGGAGAGCTGTGGGTCGGGCGGCAGCAGTTTGCCAAGACGCTGAGCATCGTGCGGGACGCGATGCCCAGTGCGGAGTGGACGCAGGTACGTTTTTGGGTGTTTGACGCGCCGCAGACTCCGGGGGGCTTCGAGCAGCGACAGGCTCTCCTGAAACAATGGCAACCTCCGGGACACGTCCGGATCGTCACGCACGAACAGGTTGCTAACGAAGCTGATGTGCAGGCGCGGCTGGCCCGCGTGAAGCAGAACAACGGCGAGGGCTTGGTGCTGCGCCGTCCCGGATCGCGGTACTCGTCCGGACGCAGCAGCGACTGGCTGAAGGTGAAATCCTACGATGAGGACGATGCGGTGGTGGTCGCCCACCTTCCCGGCAAGGGCAAGCACTCCGGACGGCTTGGTGCGTTGCGGGTGCGGCTGGCGGACGGGCGCGAATTCAAAATCGGCACGGGCTTCAGCAACGCGGAGCGGGAGGCTCCGCCGCCCGTGGGCAGCACCATCACCTTCCGGCATTCCGGATTCACCAAAACAGGACTGCCGCGCTTTGCGGTCTTCCTTCACCTTCGAGACGATTTTTGACCAAACCTGACATGCTCAAAACCACCGTGATCGGGGTCGGCTACCTCGGACGCTTCCATGCCCAAAAACACGCCGCCCTGCCGGAATGCGAACTCGTCGGAGTGGTGGATGCCAACCCGGAACAGGCGAAAGCGGTCGGCGAGGAATTGGGGGTGCCGTGGCACACCGATCCAGCGGCGGTGCTGGAGCAAGTGGACGCCGTGAGCATCGTTGTGCCCACCAGTGCGCACCACACCATCGCCAAGCCGTTTCTGGAACGCGGCATCCACGTTTTGCTGGAAAAGCCCTTTGCCGCGACCATCCCAGAGGCTGAGGAACTGACCGCGCTCGCCGCCGCAAAAAACGCGGTGTTGCAGATTGGGCATCTGGAGCGCTTCAATGTCGTCTATACCGGATTCCGTGAGCAGATCGGCAGGCCGCAGTTTGTGGAGAACATCCGCATCGCGCCCTTCCCCAAGCGCGGCACGGACGTGGATGTGATCCTCGATTTGATGATCCACGACATTGACCTCGTGCTGGCGGTCGTGCAGGAAATGCCGGAGGCCGTGGAAGCGACCGGGGTGCCGATCCTCACGACCAGCGTGGACCTCGCCAGCGCACGGTTGCGCTTTCCCGGAGGCTGCATCGCCAACCTCACCGCCAGTCGAGTTTCGGACAAGGCGGAGCGGCGCATGCGGATCTTCCAGTCCGGGCTTTACCTCTCGCTGGATTACGGCACCGGACAGGCGCGGCGGCTTCAGGTCGATCCCCAAGAATTCATTGATCCGGAAACGTTGCAACCCGAAGCCTTCCAGCTTGAGCGCGGAGACGCCCTGCTGGAGGAGGTTCGGAGCTTTCTCGACTGCGCGCGCGCCGGAAGCACCCCGCAGGTTTCCGCGCAGGACGGGCTGAACGCGATGCGCGTAGCGGCTCAGGTGCAGGCGCAAATCCAGTCGTGAGCCAATGATCCTCTTCCGGTCGCTGTCGGTGCAGTTGCTGGTGCCGTTTGCGCTGGCCCTGTCGGTGCTGCTGTTCATCATCTCCATCAACACCATCAACCAGCTCATCGTGCTGATTGTGGATCGCGGGGTGAGCGTTGGCAGTGTTTCGCTGATGCTGCTGTACCGGCTCCCGCAGTTTGTCACAGCGACCCTGCCCTATGCGACGGTGCTGACCGCCACCCTGCTCATGGTCCGCCTTTCGCGGGACTCGGAACTGCTGGCGTTGCAGAGCGCAGGCATGGGGTTCTGGCGCATCGGCAAGGCGATTTTTGTGTTCTCGCTGCTCGTCTCCTGCCTTAGCTTGTTGATCACCACCGTGATCCAGCCGTATGCCTACGGCAAGTATGAGGCGGAAAAGCTGAAGTTGCTCAAGAAGTTCACGGTCAAAACCATCCAGCCCGGCACCCTGTACTATGACATTCCCGGCAAGGTCATGTATGTTGACAGGATTGAAGACGAGGTCCAGAAAGGGGTGTTCATTGCAGACCGAGAGTTCCGGTCGGACATGACGGTCGCCTTTGCGGATCAGGGCATCTTCGAGTTTGGAGGGAATCAGCAGGAGCCGGCCCTGCGGCTGACCGATGGCGTCCTGCATCAAACTAGCGAGCCTTCGGAATACCGGACCATTCAATTCGGCAGCCTGCGGTACGTCCTCAACCTGAGCCGGGACTTGACCGAGGCCGATGTCTGCCACGGAGGGTGCTTGCGTCCGATCTGGCAGACCCCAACCCTTGAACTGATCCGTTCCGGCTCACGTCGGGCAACGATTGAACTGATGGAGCGCTTTGCGCTTCCCTTTGGCAACTTCGCACTCGCAATCGCCATGATTGCCTTGGGAGCGCACCACCCCAGAAAAGGCTCGGTGCAGGTCTATCTGCGGATGCTCTGCCTTGTGATGGCCTATTACATCATCTGGCTCACCAGTGCGGAAAACGCCATGTACGGCGAGTGGCCCCCGGCAGGCGTGTGGGCGGCCCCGGTCCTCGTGACGCTCTACGCAATCTTGAGCTTGTGCGTGATGGACTCTGTCAAAAAACCTTGGAAAAAAATAAAGGCCTAACGTGTTGCTTCGCTCTCTAAGTCTCGGACTGCCCCTGCTTTTGCTGTGCCCCACAAGTCTGTTCGCGGATGCCCTGTTGTTGCAGCGCATCCAAACCCGCTACCAGCAGACCGGGAGCTTCACCGCCCGCTTTGTGCAGGTTGACCAGCGGCCCGAAGCGGAGGAGCGCCGCGCCGAAGGCACCGTACGCTACAAGCGTCCGGGGCGGATGCGCTGGCACTACGAAAGCCCGGAGGAGCAGCTTTTGGTCACCGACGGCGAAACGCTCTGGCTTTACGATCCGCTCTTGGAAAACGTCACCATCCAGCGCATTGAGCGCGTGGCTCCCGGAACCGTGCTGGCCTTCCTGCTGGGCGTGGGGGACTTGGAATCGGATTTCCGTCCGCGCCGCCAAACCCAAGAACTGCTCGAACCTCCGCGAGGAGTGGTGCTGGAACTGGAGCCGCGCCGCGAACTCGCCAACCTCGATTTCCTGCAACTGGAGGTGGACCCGCTCACCAGCGACCTGCTGGCGATGGTGCTGGTGGATGGGACCGGAAACGTCCGCATCATCCGGCTGGAGGACATGGAGCGCGAGGTGAAACTGGCGGATGCCGAGTTTGTCTTTGAAGTCACCCCGGACCTTGAAGTGATTCGCCCGGAGTGAACATGCCTGAACGCCTCGTTCTCCGCTTGGCGGCTGAATCCCAACTTCCTAACCCATTGCTTCCAATACGATGACTCAACTTTCCCTGCGCACCGATAGCCGCTCCGACCACGAAGCCCGTCCGCTGGCCCTCACACTCGATTTCACGATGCACGCGGAAGGCTCCGTGCTGGTGGAGTGCGGCCACACCAAAGTGATCTGCACCGCATCGGTCGAGGACGATGTGCCGCCCTTCCTCAAGGGCAAGGACAAGCAGCCCAAGCACGGCTGGGTCACGGCAGAGTACGGGATGCTTCCGCGCTCCACCGGAACCCGGCGCAAGCGCGAAACGGGCAAAGTGGATGGACGCACTCAGGAAATCCAGCGGCTGATCGGACGCGCCCTGCGCTCCGTCACGGACCTGCACGCGCTCACGCCCTACACCATCCGACTCGACTGCGACGTGATCCAGGCCGATGGCGGCACCCGCACCGCCGCCATTTCCGGAGTCTTTGTCGCCCACATCCTTGCCCTGCGAAAGCTGTTTTCCGCAGGCAAGCTCAAGAAATTCCCGGTCCAGCAGCACCTTGCTGCGATCAGCGTGGGGCTGGTGGAGAACCGGGTGCTGCTTGATCTCAAGTACGACGAGGACAGCGCGGCAGAGGTGGACATGAATGTGGTTCTGCTTGAAGACGGCACCTTTGTGGAAGTGCAGGGCACTGCCGAGGGCAAGACCTTCTCACGGACGCAGTTGGATAGCCTGCTCGATCTCGCCGAACAGGGCATCCGGGCACACATTGCCTCACAAAAGCAGGCTCTCGGAAACTCCCTGCAAGGCTAGACGGCATGTACCCCACCATCTTCTCCCTCGAAATCTCGTTTTTGGACCTCACGCTGGAGCCACGCTTTTACGGGCTGTTCTACGCCATCGCCATCCTGATCGGCTCCCGGATTGTGCTGTCGGAAGTGAGACGCCGCAACTTGGGCCTCAGCGACGACGACGCAATGAACCTCACGCTCTACGCCTTTCTCGTCGGACTGTTGGGTGCCCGGACGTATGAGGTGGTGATGGAGTGGTCGAACTATTACGCGCACCAGCCCTTCTGGAAGGTGTTTGCCGTCTGGCAGGGAGGACTCGCCATCCACGGGGGCATCATCGGCGGCAGCCTTTACACGATCTTCTACTGCCGACGGAAGCAGGTGGCCCAGGCGCATTTTCTGGACATCGCCGCACTTTGCATGGTTCAGGGGCAAGCGATTGGGCGCTGGGGCAACTTCACCAACGGCGAAGCCGCCGGACCCGTGACGGACTTCTGGACCGGAATCGTCTTTCCTCCCGGAACCGTGATTGACCGCTACGCCCAAGGCCAGCCCGTGCATCCGACCATGATCTACGAGTCGCTGGGCAACGCCCTCATCTTCCTGATCCTTTGGCTGCTGCGGCGCAAGAATTTTCCTCCCGGAATGCTCTGCGCCCTCTACCTGATCGGCTACTCCCTCCTGCGCTCGGCCCTCACATCCTTCCGCATGGACAATCAATTCTTCACCCTCGGAGAAACCGTCATTCTCGCGCCCTACGCCATCAGCGTGGTGCTGACGGCTGTGGCCGTTGCTTGGATTTATCAGATACGCAAGCATGACTCCTGATGCTTACCCGGACTGGGCTTCGATGGACAGGAACCCGCAACGGTCCATTGCTGTCGGCGACCGCGTCTTTCTGCAACTCCTGCTGTGGTCGTTGCTCTTTGCGGGGTACTCCAGCTTTTTCGTGATTTCTGCTCCGGTGGCAACGGAGACCAAATGGCAGATGGGAATCAGCACGATTCTCAACTCCATGTTCCTCTTCACCTTGCTCCAGGCGCTTTTCCTCATCCTCCGGCTCCTTGGAAACACCCTCGTCCGCTGGCTGCTGATCGCCTGTTGCGCCCTTTCGATCCCGCTGTTGGTGATTGACTTCCTCGTCTTCCAGCAGTTCAAGTTCCACATCAACAGCTTTGTGCTGAAGGTGATGCTCCAGCCCAACATCTTTGAAGCCCTCAACCTAGGCTGGCGGGAGGGGCTGACGGCACTGCTGGTCTTGGGAGTCGGCCTCGCGGCGGCAGTCGCCCTCTGGCACAGCACCGGAATGGCGTGGATGCAACCGCTCCGGAGAGGGGTTTCCGGGCCGTGGCGCAAGCTGGGACTCTGCCTGTTGATCTTTCTGGCAACGCTCGGCGACAAAACTTTTTTTGCCTGGCAGTTGTTTCAGGCCAACACGGAGATTTACCTTGTGGGGAGGCGCGTCCCTCTCTACATTCCCGTGCAAATGAGCCGGAATTTTGAGAAGCTCGGATTTGTACAGCCCGAAACCGCCGGGCCTGTGAAAGCTCACCACTCCCAGACGGTGCGCTACCCCTTGCAGCCCGTTCCCTTTCCAGAAGCCCAGCCAGCGTACCCCAACATCTTCCTGCTGATTTCCGAGAAAATGCGGCATGACATCATCAACCCCGAAGTCACACCGAGAATCCAGAACCACGTCCGCTGCTGCTTCACCAAGTTCCAGAACCACTACTCGGCCTCCAATGCCTCCGCCGGGGGCTTGTTTGGAATGTTCTACAGCCTGCCCGCCAACTACCAGGATGCCTTTGGGAAAGCGCAGGTGGCTCCGGTGTTGCTGGATCTGCTGGAAGCCCGAGGCTACGAGTTCGCCTTGCTGGCCAAGGAAGACTTGGGGTACTTTGGCACCGACGAGATCATCTTCAACAAACTCCGCAGCCACATCCGGGACCGGTTCCCTTCGGAATCGAAAATGATTGACCACGCCCTGCAAGTGCTGGATGACCGGAAGCAGCGCAAGGCTTCGCGCCCGCTGTTCCTCTTGATCATTCACGATGCGCCTCACCACCCGCAGTTTGTGAGCGAGCAGTACCAGCGTTTCCAGCCTGCCGAGTACATGCCGCTCTTCAACCCGGAAATCCCGGAACACCGCGTGCGGGCCTCCAACCAGTTCAAGAACGCCTACAGCCTCGTGGATGACGAGATGGGGCGGCTACTGGATGCCGTGAAAGCGCAGGGGTATTTTGACAATTCGGTCATCGTCGTCACCGGAGACCACGGCCATGAGGAATACGAACACGGCTACTGGGGCCACTCCTCCGCCTTCACCAAGGAGCAGACGCAGGTCAGCTTTTTCATGCACCTGCCCGGACAGGCCGAGTACGAGGAGGTCTCCCGGCTCACCTCGCATCTGGACCTCGTTCCGACCTTCTTGGAGGTGATGAACGAGCAACTGCCCTTGCAGCACTTCGCGCTGGGCGAGTCCTTGCTGGCACCCGCAAAACGGGAGTACATCATGATGGGCGGCATGGCCAACAGCGTGCTGTTTGATGGCCGAGTCAAGATCGACTACACTCCCTTCGAGGGCATCGCGCTCTACCGGGTGGTGGACCACGACGATGAGCCGCTGGCCAATTCCGATGCCTTGATTGTGGAGTACACTCCCTTGCTGCTGGACATGTTTGAGAAGTTCGGGCGCTTCTACCGCTGATCCGGGTTTGCTTTGTCTTTGCGCAGACAGTGTGTTAGTTTCCCGGAAAAACCAGAAGCTTTCTTCAACACCTTCACAAACCAACATGAGCACACTCACTGAACTCCTTCAGCAAGATGATTTCCACCAGCGGCACATCGGCTTTCAGGGCACCGACCGCGACGCAATGCTCCAAACTGTTGGGGCGGAATCCTTGGACGATTTGATGGACCAGGCCGTGCCTGCCACCATTCGGATGTCCGGCGAACTGGAGCTTCCGGGGCCGCGAACCGAAGCCGAAGCCCTTGACGAACTGGCCGAAATGGCGGGCAAGAATCAGGTGCTGAAGTCCTTCATCGGCATGGGCTACCACGACACGATCACCCCCAGCGTGATCCTGCGGAACCTGCTGGAGCATCCGGGCTGGTACACCGCCTACACGCCGTACCAGGCGGAGATTTCGCAGGGGCGGCTGGAAATGCTGCTGAACTTCCAGCAGGTGATCATGGACCTCACGGGCATGGATGTCGCCAACGCCTCCCTGCTGGACGAAGCCACGGCAGCAGCAGAGGCGATGACCTTCTGCAAGCGCGTTTCCCGCAGCAAGTCGAACCGCTTTTTTGCCTCGGAGGATTGCCATCCGCAAACGCTGGATGTCCTCAAAACCCGAGCCGAGCCGCTGGGTTTGGAACTGGTCATTGGCAACCCGTGGGACGGGTGCGAGGACGCCTATGGCGTGTTGCTTCAGTCTCCCGGAACCTTCGGCGACATCTCCAGCCTTGGCGAACTGTCGGCGCAGTGGCAGGAGCGCGGCGCAATGGTGGCTGTGGCGGCGGACTTGCTCAGCCTCGTCCTGCTCAAGCCTCCGGGGGAATTCGGGGCCGATGTGGTGGTGGGGAGCGCCCAGCGCTTTGGCGTGCCGATGGGCTATGGCGGCCCTCATGCAGGATTCTTCGCCACCCGCGACCCCCACAAGCGCGCCATGCCCGGACGCCTCATCGGGCTGTCTGTGGACCGACGTGGCAAGATGGCCCTGCGCATGGCCCTGCAAACCCGTGAGCAGCACATCCGGCGCGAGAAGGCCACCAGCAACATCTGCACGGCACAGGTGCTGCTAGCCAACGTCGCGGCGGCCTATGCGCTCTACCACGGCCCGGAAGGACTGACCACCATCGCCCGGCGAGTGCATCACCTCACGAGCCTGCTCGCCTGCGGACTCCGGAAAGCCGGGCTGGGCACGAATGCGACGTTCTTCGACACCCTCACCGTCAATGTTCCGGATGCGGATGCGGTGCATCAGCGCACGGTCGCCGTCGGCATGAACCTGCGGAAAATTGACGCGAACCGTGTGGGCATCAGCTTGGACGAAACAACCACTCCGGAGGATGTCACCCGATTGCTGGAGGCGCTGTGTCCGGAGGCAGCCACGCCTTCCCTCACGGAACTCGCGCAGGAATCGGAGCAAGCGGGGCTGGGCATTCCACAGGGGATGCGGCGCACCTCGGAGTTTCTCACGCATCCGGTCTTCCACGAGCATCGCTCCGAAACCGCGATGATGCGCTACCTCAAGCGGCTGGAGGGCAAGGACATCGCACTGGACCGGGCGATGATCCCCTTGGGGTCTTGCACGATGAAGCTCAATGCCGCCACCGAAATGCGACCCGTCACCTGGCCGGAGTTTGGACGGATGCACCCCTTTGCTCCGGTCGAGCAGGCCGCAGGCTATGCCGAACTGATCGGGGGCTTGGAAGCCATGCTTTGCCAACTCACAGGCTTTGACGCCGTTTCCATGCAGCCGAACTCCGGGGCGCAGGGAGAATACGCGGGCCTGCTGGTGATCCGCAAGTACCACCAAAGCCGGGGCGAGGGGCACCGCGAAGTCTGCCTGATCCCCAGTTCCGCCCACGGCACCAATCCCGCCAGTGCCGCAATGCAGAGCATGAAGGTCGTCATCGTCAAGTGTGATTCGGACGGCAACATTGACATGGCGGACCTCCGGGAAAAGGCCGAAAAACACGCCGACCACCTTTCCGCCCTGATGATCACCTATCCCTCCACCCACGGGGTTTTTGAGCCGACGATCACGGAAATCTGCAAGATCATCCACCAGCACGGCGGACAGGTGTACATGGACGGGGCCAACCTCAACGCCCTCGTCGGCATCGCGCAACCGGGATTGTACGGGGCGGACGTTTCGCACATGAACCTGCACAAGACCTTCTGCATCCCACACGGCGGAGGCGGTCCCGGCATGGGGCCGATCGGCATGAAGGCACACTTGGCCCCGTTCATGGCAAGCCATGCGGTGGTGCCGCCTGCGGGAACCGATCCCGCCCAGTCGGCCATCTCCGCCGCACCGTGGGGCAGTCCGAGCATCCTGCCCATCTCGTGGTCCTACATCCGCATGATGGGCAACTCCGGCCTCAAGCTCGCCACGCAAGCAGCGATCCTCGCCGCCAATTACCTCGCCAAGCGGCTGGACGGCGAGTTTCCAGTCCTCTACACCGGACAGAACGACCGCGTGGCCCACGAGTGCATCATTGACATCCGGGGCATCAAGGAGTCTTCGGGGATCACGGAGGAGGATGTGGCCAAGCGGCTCATTGACTACGGATTCCACGCGCCCACGATGTCGTGGCCCGTGCCCGGAACCCTGATGATCGAACCGACCGAAAGCGAACCCAAGGCGGAACTGGACCGCTTTTGCAACACGATGCTGCTGATCCGTGAGGAAATCGCCAAGGTGGAGTCGGGCGAATGGGACCGCGAGGACAATCCCCTGAAAAACGCACCGCACACGCTGGACGACCTCATGGACGACTGGACGCACCCGTACACCAAAGCCGAGGCGGTCTATCCGGACCCCGCCCTCAAGCACAACAAGTACTGGCCTGTCGTCAACCGCATTGACAACGTTTATGGCGACCGCAACGTGGTCTGCTCGTGCCCGCCCCCAGAAGCCTATGAGGATTCAGAATGAAGCCAGGGTTTTCCAGTGGATGACCTACGTCACAGTCCGCTTACGGGAATTCAGTTCGATCTCGACTACGCCGCGTATGAGGCGGATCAGGCACTCAACCAGTCCACGCTGAAACGCCTGCTGGCCCCGGAGTGGGGAGACACGAGCGATCCCCACCGCCAGCAAGCCCTTGGGTTTGGGAGCGCCGGACACTGCCTGCTGCTGGAGCCGGAACGGTTTTTGGAGGAGTACACCCGGAATCCGGACGGCACCCTGTCCACGCCTGAAAGCGAACAGCCGCTGCAGGTGGGAACGTGGGAGGCGTTGATGAACGCCCAGCAGGCGTTTTGGGTGCATCCTGACATCAAGCGGCTGTTTGTCTCCGGGCATCCAGAGGTGTCGCTGTTTTGGAAAATCCCGGAATCGCAAATCTCCTGCAAGGGGCGGCTGGACTGGTGGAACCCTGAGATCGGGGCCATCGTTGACCTCAAATTCACCAGCGGATCCGGACGCGACTTCGTCCGCAGCCTCGTGGCCCGTCGGCATCTGGACCTGCAACTCGCGTGGTACCAGCAGGGCGTTCAGGAGGCCGTGGGCGTTGAGGCGCAAGCTTGGGTCATCGTGATCGAAAAATCGCACCCCCACCAAGTCTGCACCCACCAACTGTCGGCGCGGGAACTGACATCCGGGCGCAGGAAAATCCAAAAAACGCTGGCCCTTTGGCAACGCACACCCGCTCCATGAGTTGGAAACGACGGCCCTCACAAATCGTGCTGGCACTGGCACTGGGCAGTGGTTGCCTGATGTCCTGCACCCCCTCGCCCTCGCCCAATGAAGCGAACTACGCCGCCTGCCAGACCTTGGTGGAACAGGACCGCAGTGTTGCCCGACGTGCGAAATTCTACAGCTATTCCCCGAAAAAATTCGATGCCTGCCGCGCCCCCTATCGCTTCACCCTTGAATGAAAATCCACGCTTGGCCCACCAATGGGTTTGCGCTTTCCAACCCGCCTTGCTAACGTGTTACGGTTTGAAAGCTTTGGCATCTGACCCGTAAGATCCGCTACTCACTGATGACAACGAAACCCGAAAGGAAGTCCGTATGAAGCGTCTGGTTTTGACCGGTGCAACGTTGCTTTTGGCCGCTTGCACAGCCTTTGCCGCTGGAGACTCGAACCGTGGTGCAGTGCTTTATGAGAACTGCGCCACCTGCCACGGCGACAATGCCGGGGGGATGTACCTCTCCAACGCACCCGCGCTTGCTGGCCAGTACGACTGGTACCTTGAAGCACAGCTCAAGAACTTCCAGAGCGGAGTGCGCGGCACGCACGCAGGGGATGTGCAGGGACAGATGATGAAGCCCTTCTCGCTCACTCTCGTTGATGAAAAGGCGGTCGCGGACGTGGTGGCCTACATCGGCACTCTGAAGGCGGAGCCGCAAGCCGCCAAGCTGGCAGGCGACGCAGGGGCGGGCAAATCGGCCTACGGCACCTGCGCGGCTTGTCACGGCGCAAATGGCGAAGGCAACCCCGCCCTCAAGGCTCCCAGGCTTTCCGGGCTTCCAGACTGGTACATCGCCGGGCAGCTCCACAGCTTCAAGCAGGGATTCCGCGGATCGCGTTCCGACGATGCGAACGGCCTGACCATGCGCCCGATGACCCTTGCGCTGGACGATGCCGCGATCAATAACCTCGCCACCTACATCAGCGGGTTTTCCAGAGACGCTTCTGCCGCAGGAACCGCCGCCGCAAGCTCGTCCACCTCCGGCACCGCCACTTCCACCACTGCAAGCGGCCTGCTTGTGGCCAAGGTCAGTGGCGAGCATGTGCCCTACAGCAATCCGCTTGAGGCGGACAACGCCCTTTACGCCACCTGCGCCTCCTGTCACGGCAACGAAGGCGAAGGCAATGCCAAGCTCAACGCCCCACGGCTGGCCGGACAAGAGGACTGGTACCTCTCCCGGCAGTTGCAGAACTGGAAGGACGGCATCCGGGGTGCCCATCCCGAAGACGTGTTCGGAATGCAGATGCGCCCAATGGCGGCCTCCCTGCAAAGCGGGCAGATCCAAAAGCTGGCGACGCACATTGCCGGATTGGCCGGGGATTATCCCGAAGCGACGCTGGACGGTGACGTGAAGGCCGGAGCCGCCGCATTCAACACCTGCGTGGCCTGCCACGGTGCAAACGGCGAAGGCAACCCAGCCCTCAACGCCCCCAAGTTGCAGGGGTTGCCGGATTGGTACGTGGCCCGGCAGCTTCAAGCCTTCAAGGCCGGAATTCGCGGACAGAACCCGCGTGACCAATACGGCCAGCAAATGCGCCCGATGGCGGCGGGCCTGAGCGACGAGGCGGTCATTGACGTGTCCAGCTTCATCGCCACCCTTCGGCCCGGAATCGAGCCGCTCAAGGTGGCAGCCGCCGCATCTTCCTCCACTTCCGGCGGCGGCGGATCGGCGGCAGGCAAAGCCGCCTACGGAACCTGCCTCGCGTGTCACGGAGCCAACGGCGAGGGCAACCAAGCCCTCAATGCCCCACGGCTCGCCGGACAGCAAAGCTGGTACATGGAGCGGCAGCTTCACAACTTCCGCAAGGGCATCCGGGGCACTCACGCCGATGATGCCTTTGGCAAGACGATGGCCCCAATGGCCGCAGGGCTGGCCAACGATCAGGCGGTCAGCGACGTTTCAGCCTACGCCGCCACGCTTTCCGGAGCCAAGTCCGCCGCCACGTTGGGCGGAGACGCAACGGCAGGACAAGCCGCTTATGCCACCTGCGTGGCCTGCCACGGCGCGAATGGCGAAGGCAACCAAGCCCTCAATGCGCCCAAGCTCGGAGGGCTTCAGGACTGGTACGTCGCCCGGCAGCTCAAGAATTTCAAGAACGGTGTCCGGGGAAGCCATGCCGAGGACACCTTCGGCAAGACGATGGCCCCGATGGCCCTGACGTTGGATGACGCGGCGGTCAACAACGTTTCCGCCTACATCGCCACGCTTCCGGAGTAAGCCCACACAGGCTTACACACATCATAGCGTTTGTCTTTCTCGCTCGTCCTGAGTTGGTCAGCACGAGCGAGGGTTCACCTTCCCAGCACCCTCTCCAAAGCAGAATCATGAAAAACACCGCTCGCAGAGTGACCCTCGCCTTTTTGGGAATTGCCCTTGCGTTCACGGCGCAGGCACAGGGAGACGCCAAGCGCGGCAAGCAAGCCTATGCGGTTTGTCAAGCCTGCCACGGGGCCAACGGCGAGGGCAACAAAGTCCTCAATGCGCCACGGCTTGCCGGACAGGAAGACTGGTATGTCGCCCGGCAGCTCCAGAACTTCAAGGCCGGGATTCGCGGCGCCCACCCCAAGGACACCTTCGGGATGCAGATGCGACCGATGGCGATGACCCTGCCCACGGATCAGGCGGTTCAGGACGTGGCCGCCTACACCGCCACCCTCAAGGCTCCGGCAGCAGCTCCGACGATGAAAGGCGACACCAAGGCCGGAAAAGCTGCCTATGCGGTCTGTCAGGCGTGTCATGGAGCCAACGGCGAGGGCAACAAAGTCCTCAATGCGCCACGGCTTGCCGGACAGGAAGACTGGTATGTCGCCCGGCAGCTCCAGAACTTCAAGGCCGGGATTCGCGGCGCCCACCCCAAGGACACCTTCGGGATGCAGATGCGACCGATGGCGATGACGCTTGCCAACGATGCCGCGATCAACAACGTCGCTGCCTACATCGCCACGCTCAAAGAGTGAGCGGTTCGCCCGATGCGCCTCTTCTTTGAAAAGCGGACGACCACCACTCCGCTGGGACACACCGCCACCATCGTCGGTGCGGTGGTGCTGGCCTTGGTGTTGGGGGCCGGATTCCTCGCGCTGGTGGGAGTCAACCCGCTGGAAGCCTACGCGCTGGTGGTGGAAGAGGTGTTCCTGTCTGGCTACGGGTGGCAGGACTTGCTGGTGAAGTTCACCCCGCTGCTCTTCACGGGCTGTGCGGTCGCGCTGGCCGCGCAGATGCGGCTCTGGAATATTGGGGCGGAAGGGCAGTTCCACATGGGCACCGTGTTCGTGACGTGGGGATCGCTGCACCTCAACCCGGACACCTGGGGCTGGAGCATGATCCTGATCATGGGCCTGCTGGCCGTCGCCGGAGGCGGACTCTGGGGGAGCATTCCGGGAGTGCTGAAATCCCGCTTTGGCGTGAATGAGATCATCACCTCGCTACTGCTCAACTACGTTGCGGTGGCGTGGGTGGACCAGCATCTGTTTGGCAGTTGGCGCGATCCGGCAAGCAATAATTTTCCGATCACGCGAGAATTCGCAGAGGTCGCTCGCCTGCCCTCCTTCGGCTACACTTCCGTTCACTTTGGACTCATCCTCGCCCTAGTCGTTGTCCTCGTGATGGCGTGGGTGCTGCTCAAAACCAAGCTCGGCTTCCAAATCCAGCTCACGGGCGACAATCCGGACGCGGCGGGCTACGCCGGTGTGAACGGACGCCTGCTCATCATCCTCGTCTTCGCCTTCAGCGGGGCCATCGCCGGACTTGCGGGCTTCTCGGAAGTCACCGGGATTCATTATCGGCTTCAGCAAAACATCTCCATCGGCTATGGTTACACGGGCATCATCGTCGCGTGGCTGGCCCGCAACCACCCGCTCGGCATCCTGCTCTCCGCGCTTTTCATGGCAGTGATCTTCGTCAGCGCGGAAGTGCTGCAAATTGAATACGGACTCCCGATTGCGATGGTCTATCTGTATCAGGGCGTGATCCTCTTCACCGTGCTGGGATCCGAAATCTTCACGGAGTACAGGCTCCGACTCCGAACCGCCTAGCAATGGAATTCCTGACCCAAGCCCTCGTGGCCGCTGTCGAAATGGGCACGCCCTTGCTCTTCGCCACCCTCGGCGGCGTGATCAGCGAGCGGGCGGGCGTGATCAACCTCGGCATGGAAGGACTGCTGCTCGTGGGGGCGCTGGTGGCCTTTGTGACCATGCTCGGCACGCAGTCGTACCTCGCCGCCCTCGGCGCAGCCGTGGTGGTGGCGGGCGTGGTGACGATGGTTCACGGCCTCGTCTGCCTCGTTCTGCGGGCCAACCAGATCGCCTCCGGACTCGCGCTCACCCTCTTTGGCACCGGACTGAGCGGGCTGTTCGGGGACCAGCTCATCGGCAAAACCATTGAGCCGCTGGACAACCACGCGCTTCCCCTCCTCAGCCAGATTCCGCTGATCGGCCCGGCGCTGTTCGATCAGGACGTGCTGGTGTACCTCTCCTACAGCTGCGTGCTGGCCACTTGGTTCGTGCTCTACAAATCTCGGCTCGGCCTCACGATCCGCTCGATGGGCGAGAATCCGGCAGTCTGCGACACGATGGGCCTCTCCGTTTTGGGCTACCGCTTCTGGTGCCTCGTGGCCGGAGGCATGCTCATCGGGCTGGGCGGGGCGTACTTCTCCCTCGCGCTCAACTCCTACTGGGTGGACAACATCACTGCCGGACGCGGCTGGATTGCCGTCGCGCTGGTGATCTTCGCCTTCTGGGATCCCGTCAAGGCGCTGGCGGGGGCCTACTTGTTCGGCTTCGCCATCGCACTGGAATTGCGGTTGCAACTGCTCGGCATCGGGCTTTCCCCCTACTTCCTCAAGATGCTGCCCTACCTGCTGACCATCCTCGTGCTGACCACCGTGACGATCCGCAACCAGCGCCGGGGCATTCAGGTGATGCCTGCGGGTCTGGGGCAGGGCTTCGTGCGGGGCGAAAAGCACTGACGCATGACCCGACACACCTTTCCCGTGCGCATTGGCTGGGGCGACTGTGATCCTGCGCAGATCGTCTTCTACCCCAACTACTTCGCGTGGTTCGACCAAGGGGCACACCTGCTGTTTGATCACCTTGGCCTGCCGATGGGACAATTGTCCGAAGACTACGGCGTGGTCGGCCTGCCGATTGTGGACGCCAAGGCGAAGTTTCTTGGCCCGTCGCTGTACTGGGATGAGATCGAGGTCACCAGTTGGGTCAGTGAGGTTCGGGAAAAAACCCTTGTTGTCTCCCACGAGGTTCGCAATGCTAAGCAATTGACCGTCGAAGGCTCCGAGGTCCGGGTCTGGGCGACAGCCCATCCCGACGACTCCAAACGCCTCAAGGCGTTGCCCATTCCTGACGTGGTGCGAACTCGCCTGCTGCCTTCAGCCACTTGACTTGCAACCGAACTCAGCCGCTAATGCCTGCCGCCAGCGAAGCCCGCA
>CAZQXS010000008.1:0-3165 GCA_964597275.1 uncultured Pseudomonadota bacterium
GGGGAAGCCCGGCGGGAGAGTCGGAAGGCGCCGGCTCCAAGGGGCGGGGCATGCTAAAAAAAGTCCTTGCCGAGGTGGCGAAACTGGTAGACGCGCCAGACTCAAAATCTGGTGGGGGTGACCCCGTGTCGGTTCGAGCCCGACCCTCGGTACCACTTCCTCAAGAATCCCTCAAAAATGGATCAGCTCAGAGCAAGGTTTTTTGTTCTGTAGCAGCCAATCTCGTTAGCTGCTCTGATGAGCGGCTCCATCCTTTAGAAAATCCTGAATCTTCTCATCGGAATACCCCAATTCTGACAGCACCTCGATGGTGTGTTCGCCCACGGCACTTCCGGTGTGGCGATAGTGGGGCGGGGTTTGCGAAAAGCGCAACGGTGAGGCGAGTTGTTTGCGGGTGGTTCCTTTGGCATCCGGAACCTCCACTACAAGCTCCCTCGAATTGAGTTGCGGTTGCTCCAAGGCTTCGTCAAAACTCAGCATCGGCTCGACACACGCATCCACCTGTCCAAAAAGCACGCACCACTCTTTTTGGGACCGCTCCAAAAACCGTTTCCGGATTGCCGACTTCAGCACCTTTTGCGACTCGGCATCATGCGGGGCGAGACCTGGGGGCGGCTCGATTTCAAGGACCGCAAGCAGGCGTTGCAAAAACTGCGGTTCTAGGCTTCCCACGGACATCCAGCGTCCGTCTTGAGTTTCGTAGAAATCGTAGAGCGACCCTCCGTTGAGCTGCCATGATTCGGCAGCAGGGGGTGTCCCTCCGCTCAGTGCGGAAGCACCGCTGAGTGCCTGCATGGCGAAGACCGCATCGGTCATGCTCACATCGAGATACTGTCCCTCCCCGGACTGCTGCCGATGGACTTCGGCGGCAAGGATCGCCATCACGGCATGGTGTGCCCCTCCGGCGACATCTGCCACCTGAATGCCCCACGGCACTGGAGCCTCCCCGCAACGTCGGCTGGCATCACTGACACCAGAGAGGGCAAGGTAGTTGATGTCATGCCCGGCTCGATCCCGCAAGGGGCCGGATTGGCCATAACCAGTGATTGCGCAGTAGATGAGCGCAGGGTTGTGCTGGCGAAGTTCCTCGTAGCCCACTTTCAACCGATCCATCACTCCCGGACGAAACTGCTCCAGCACGATGTCATAATCGGCAACCAGCCGCTGGACGATTTCCGGGGATTCCGGCTTTTTCAAATCAAGGGCAAGCGAGCGCTTGTTACGGTTGAGTTGGGCGTGGGCTGCGGAGGTGGTGCCGTCTGACGGGGGGAAGTGCCGCACCATGTCCGGGCGAGTGGGAGATTCCACCCGCAAGACCTCCGCCCCGAGGTCGGCAAGCACCATCGAGGCGTAAGGGCCGGGAAGCAGGGTGGAAAAGTCGAGAACCTTGAGGGAGACGAGTGGGCCGGGCATCAATTCACTGCAACGACCGCCTCGGCGACCAGCGTTTGCACCTGCGGGGTTTCAGCGTACAGTTCCAAGCGCACCCGTTTCTCGCCATCCACCACAAGTTTCTCCAAGATCCTTCCGGTGCAAGTCACGGTGTCACCCACGTTCGTCATTGCGGTGAAGCGGGTTCGGTAGCTCCGGATTTTTTGCTGGGGCACCCAGTTGTTGAGCATGCGGGCGAGGTAGCCCATCGAAAGCACGCCATGCGCGATCACGTCATCCAGTCCGGCGGCCTTGGCGTAATCCAAGTCCACATGGATGGGATTGTGGTCTCCGGAGGCCCCGCAGTAGAGGGCGAGCGTGTGGCGCGAAACCGGGGCGGTCGTCATGGCGGGCAGTTCGTCGCCCACCTTGAGGGAATCGTATTTCAATTCAGTCATTTGGGGTCTCAGGCGTTGCGGAAAACGTAGCTCGTGCGCGAGGTGGCGCAGAGGACTCCGTCTTGGTTGGTGAAGGTGTTTTCGGAGACCAGAAACTCCAGCGCCCCGTCCTTTTTGTCGAAGATGTCCGTGATTGTCTTCACGGTGGTGATGCGGTCTCCCGCGCAGATCGGGTGGTGGTACTCAAAGCCCTGCTCGCCGTGCAACAGCTTTTTCAAATCCTGCCCGACGAGTTTCATGAAATCCATCAGGTCGAGTGCGTCCACCTCCAGCATGAACGGGAAGGTGGGCGGAGCGGGCAGGTTGGAGTAGCCTGCGGCCCGCGCTGTTTCGACATCCGTGTAGATGGGGTCGGTTTGCCCCAGGGCTTTAGCAAGGAACTTCAGCCGCCCTTCCTCCACCGGAAGTTCCACCGGAGCGAGGCTGTGGCCAATGAGGTTCTTGTCAATCATGCGTTTCCTTGTTGTTTGTGAAAGGTTAAATGCAACGCCCGCCGTCCACTTCGAGGCAGGCTCCGGTGATCATGTCCGCCTCGTCCGAACAGAGGAAGAGTGCGGCATTGGCCATGTCTTCCGGAAGGCTCAGGCGACCCCACGGGATGGTGGAGACGAACTGTGCGCGTTTTTCCGGCGTGTCCTCTCCCATGAAGAGGTGGAGCATTCCGGTTTCTCCGGCAACAGGATTGATTGCGCAGACACGGATTTTGTGCGGAGCGAGTTCCACGGCCATCGCCTTGGTCGCCGTGATCATCGCGCCCTTCGAGGTGTTGTACCACACCAGCCCCGGACGCGGGCGCACCCCCGCAGTCGAGGCGACATTGAGGATCACTCCCCCGCCCTGCGACTGCATCTGCGGAACCGCGTGTTTTGCGCCAAGGTACACCGACTTCACATTGACCGCGAAGATGCGGTCGAACTCCTCCTCGGACACCTCCGTGACGGGTTTGTTGCGATGGGTGGTCCCGGCGTTGTTCACGAGGATGTCGAGCCGCCCCCAACGCTCAACAGCGGCTTGCACCATTGCAGCCACGTCCGCGCTTTGGCTGACGTCGGCGGTGACGGCGCTGGCGGCCTCCCCGATTTCCGCAGCAACCGATTGCGCGGTTTCGGCATTGAGGTCGGCAACGATCACCTTCGCTCCTTCCTGAGCAAATCGCTGGGCGATGCCCTTGCCAAATCCGGAGCCTGCTCCAGTGACAACGGCGACTTTGTCTTTAAGTCTCATAATCATCCGTGGTGAATCGCAATGGTTTTGGTGACGGAGAAGCCGTAGAGTGCCTCGAAGCCTTTTTCGCGTCCGTGCCCGCTGAGCTTGACCCCGCCGAAGGGAAGCTCGA
>CAZQXS010000008.1:3265-7716 GCA_964597275.1 uncultured Pseudomonadota bacterium
AAGCCTTTTTCGCGTCCGTGCCCGCTGAGCTTGACCCCGCCGAAGGGAAGCTCGACCCCGCCTCCGGCTCCGTAGTTGTTGACGAACACCTGCCCGGATTTGAGGCGGTGCGCCATGCGCAGTTGGCGACTGCCATCCTGGGTCCAGACTCCGGAAACGAGTCCGAACGCCGTGCCGTTGGCCAGTGCGACCGCCTCATCTTCACCCTCGAAGGGCAGGACCGCCAACACGGGTCCGAACAACTCCTCCTGCGCGATCGTGTGGTCGGGTGGGACGCTGCCGAGCAGGCAGGGGGCGACGTAATTTCCTCCGGCAGGCGCATCGTCCACAACCCGGCCTTCGGCAATGAACTGAATGCCGTCTGCGCGGGCTTGGTCGAGGTAGCGCACCAACCGGGACTTTTGCTCCGCACTGACCAGCGGGCCGCAGTCGAGGTCTTGCAGGGCGGGTCCGGTTTGGAGTGCCCGGAAGCGTTCGGCGATACGCTCCGTCAACGGCTCGCAGATGGAGCGTTCCACCAGCACACGGCTCCCTGCCGAGCAGGTCTGTCCGGCGTTCTGGATCGCGGCGTTGACGAGGAAGGGAAGCGCTTTCTCAAGATCCGCATCCGCAAAAACCACCTGCGGGGATTTGCCGCCGAGTTCCAGCGTGACCGGAACCGCCCGTTGGGCGGCGGCGCTTTGCACGAGTCCGCCCACTTCCGGCGAGCCGGTGAACGAGTAGTGCTGAACGTCTGGATGGTGCAAGAGGGGGTCTCCGGCTTCCTCCCCAAGTCCAGGAACGATGTTCAAGGCACCCGCCGGGAAGCCCACTTCCACCGCCAACTGCCCCAGATAGAGCGCAGTCTGAGAGGCTTCCTCTCCGGGCTTGAGGACACAGGCATTGCCCATCGTCAGTGCCCCGCCAATGGTGCGTCCGATGATCTGCATCGGATAGTTCCACGGGATGATATGGCCCGTGACCCCATGCGGTTCGCGCACGGTCAGGACCGTGTAACCCTCCAAATACGGGATCGTTTCGCCGTGAACCTTGTCCGCCGCACCGCCGTAGAATTCAAAGTAGCGGGCGCAGGCGCGGGCATCCACCCTCGCCTGCTTGAGCGGCTTGCCCACGTCGCGGGATTCGAGTTCGGCAAGCTGATCCTCGTGCTGGCCGATGAGTTGTCCGAAATTGGTGAGCAGCCGTCCGCGCTCCACGGCGGTCAGGCGGCCCCATTCACCGTCCAATGCGGATTGCGCCGCTTCCACAGCACGATGAACATCGAGGGCATTGCCGCGGGCGATGTGGTCAAAGACTTCCCCCGTGCTGGGGTCAATCACAGGCAGGGTTTCTCCGGAGTCCGGAGCCTGCCATTGGTTGGCGACGAGGATTTTTCCTGAAAAAACGAATGCACCCATGATGTCGAATCACCCCTTGCGCATGGCTTCCAGCCGGGCGAGCAAGCTGGAAGTGTCCCAGCGGTTGCCGCCAAGGGCTTGGACTTCGGAGTAGAACTGATCCACCAGTGCTGTGAGGGGCAGGTGGGCCTTGTTGTTGCGGGCTTCATTGAGCGCGATGGCCAAATCCTTGCGCATCCAGTCCACCGCAAATCCGTGTTCATACTCACCCGCGTCCATCGTCTGGTAGCGGTTCTCCATCTGCCAAGACTGCGCCGCGCCCTTGGAGATGGTGTCAATCACGGCTTCCACGTCAAGTCCGGCAGTTTTGGCAAAGTGGATGCCCTCGGCCAGCCCTTGCACGACTCCGGCGACGCAAATCTGATTGACCATCTTGGTGAGCTGTCCGTAGCCTGCGGGGCCGATCAACTTCACCATGCGAGCGTAGGCGTCAATGATCGGCTGGGCTTCTGCAAAAACGGACTCGTCCCCGCCGCACATCACGGTGAGGACGCCATTTTCGGCACCAGCCTGCCCTCCGGAGATCGGTGCGTCAATGGAGTGGAAGCCCCGGTCCTTGGCGGCGGCGTACAGCTCGCGGGCGATGTCGGCGGAAACGGTGGTGTGGTCCACGAAGGTGCTGCCTGCGCCCATCGCCTGAAACGCACCCTCGGCTCCAAGGGTGACTTCCCGGAGGTCGTTGTCGTTGCCCACGCAGGTCATCACGAAGCGCTGGCCCTCTGCCGCCTCGGCAGGAGTTTTGCCCAGAGCGCCGCCAAATTCGGCCACCCATTTTTCCGCCTTGGCCGTGGTGCGGTTATAGACTGTGACCGTGTGTCCTGCCTTGGCAAGGTACCCGGCCATAGGGTAGCCCATCACGCCAAGTCCGAGGAACGCAACCTTTTCTCCCATTTGAAAAATCCTGTGTGTGGTTTGTAAAACAGCCAAGACTGGCTTTCACTGAAGACACTACAAGCCTAGCCTGAGATGGCGCGAAAAGGAAGGCTTTCACAACATGCAGGGCGGGTGTGCCGGAATTGGCTGGACTTTCGGGGCGGTTCCGGCCACTCTTGACCGCTTCAACGCCTTCAATTCGTTACTGAAAATCCGGACAGGTCGGTCATGGGGCAGAAGGGAGGGGCGGCGGACGTGGTGATTGCTGCCGCAGGACAGGGAAAGCGTGTGGGCGCAGGGCACAACAAGCTCTTGCTGGAGCTTGGGGGCAGGACGGTTTTGGAGCACACCTTGGAGGTGTTCCGGACCCACCCGTGCATCCGCCACATCTGGCTGGTGGTGGCTCCGCAGGACCGCGAGGCCATCGCCACCCTGACGGCTGGTATGAAAGTCCGTCTTGTGGACGGAGGAGCGCGGAGGCAGGATTCCGTGCATTGTGCGCTCTCGCAACTCCAGCAAGCCGATCCGCCCTCGCATGTGCTGATTCAGGATGGCGCCCGGCCCTTCACCACGCACGGCTTGATTGACTGCATTCTTGAGGCGTGTTTTGCACATGGGGCGGCCATGCCCGGAATCCCGCTGGCCGACACCATTCGGCGAGTCCGAGAGGATGCTACCGAGGTGATTGACCGCTCCGAGCTGCTGGCCGTTCAAACCCCGCAGGGCTTCCGGCTGGACTGGCTCTGGGAAGCCTCGCAGCAGGCGCAGGTTCGGGACTGGTCCGTGACGGACGACGCCAGTCTGCTGGAAAACGCAGGCCGCCGAGTCCAGTGTGTTCCGGGAGAGCCGGACAACCGCAAGCTCACCACGCCCGATGATTTCGAGTGGGCGCAACTCAAGCTGGCCCTGCCTCTTTCGGCTGCCCTTTCCTCCGGTTCCAAGATCCCCCTGACGCTTCATGCCTGATCACGTTTTTCTCAAGTCCCGAATCCGGACGGGGTGGCGGGGGTGGCTGCTGTGCTGCGGGCTGTTGCTGGCGTTTGGGCTGGGCCAGCCTGTGGAAAGCTGGGCGGCCAAGCAGAAAAAAGTCACGATCAACCTGCCGCAGACGCTGATCCTCAAGGAGTTCATCAAGATCATCGCCAACGAGACCGACACCGTTTTCGTGTACGAGGAGAAGAACCTCCGGGGGCAGATGTCCATCACCTCCCCGCCCAATTTCAGGATCACCTCCGAGGACGCCTTTTTCTTCTTCGAGAAAATCCTGCGCTCGCAGGGCTTGGCGATGGTCCGCAGGCAGGGCAGCAACGTGGTGGAAATTCTGCCCTCCGGTGACGCGCGGTTTTCGGAGTTGCCGATTTCGCGGGACGAGGACGGGCTGTTGCAGGAAACCGCGCACGTCATGCGGCTGATCCGCATCAAGAACAGCGACCTCAAGCGCATCCAGTCCACCATCCAGCCGATCTTCTCGAAAACAGGCGTGATGCTCGTTTACGAGCCGCTGGACCTGCTGATCGTGATTGACAGCGCGGAGAACATCAATCGGCTGGTCGAGATCATTGACGTGCTGGACATTCCCGATCCGGACGGGGTGGAGCAGGTGGTCAGCGTGTACAAGCTGCGGCACAACAGTCCGGCGGAGATTCACAAGACGATCACGGAACTCTTCTCCAACCTGATCCGCAACGGGCGGCCCCTGCGCTACAAGCTGCTCATCGAAAACCGCCTCAACTCGCTCATCCTCATTGCCAACCGCCGCGACGGCAAGGAGATCCTCGAATACATGAAGCAGTTGGACGTTCCGGTGCAGGGGGCCACCCGGACGATCCACGAACTGCGCTACGGCGAGGCGGGCAAGCTGGTCCCGCTGATCTCCCAGGTCTTTCCGAAAACGGAGTCCATCAAGCTGATCCCGTTTGCCCCGCTGAACGCGCTCATCATTTTGGCCAATCCGGTCACGACACAGGAGATCATCGGGCTGGTGAACCAACTCGACCTCCCCCGTGGCAACTATCAGATCCAGTTGCATCGGCTGGAATACGCCTCTGCGAAAACGCTGGCCCCCCTGCTTTCGAGCATCTTTGCGGATCGCATTGTCGCGGGCAAGGGCGAAGGCCAGACCGCCCCCGGAAGTCAGGTCAAGATCATTGCGGAATCCCGGCTCAACGCGCTCATCATCAT
>CAZQXS010000008.1:7816-19603 GCA_964597275.1 uncultured Pseudomonadota bacterium
GCGCTCATCATCATCGCCGGACGGGTGGAGATGGGGCGGGTGTTGGAACTCATCAAGCAACTGGACGTGTTTCAGGACACCGGACGGGTGCAGAGCAACTTCAAGCTCTATCGGCTCGAACACGCGGTGGCCAAGGATTTGGCATCCCTGCTGAAGGAGATGACCGGGCAGATCACGGAAGTCTCCCGCAACGAGCAGGAGGGGCAGACCGCTCCGCCAGATGCGACAAAATCCGCAGCGGGAAAAAGCGAAATCACCATCAGCGCGGATGAGGCCACCAACTCCCTGCTCGTCTTCGCACCTGCCGACACCTTCCTCACGCTCGACCAGCTTGTGGAGGATCTGGATGTGCCCCGGATGCAGGTCTATGTGGAAGCCCTCGTGATGGAGGTTTCGCTCACCAAAAGCCTCGACCTTGGCGTCAAGTGGCGAGCGGCCACCCAGACCAGCAATGGCCGAATCGTCACCGGGGGTTTTGGCTCCAGTGCCGGACTGGATTCCACTTCGATCGGCACCAATGCAAACTCGGCAAACCTGGGCTATGTCGGCGGCAACACCATCAACATTGGCGGAACCGACTACACGAGCTTTGGCGCGTTTGTCAGCGCGACGAAAACCGACACGGACGTGAACGTGCTGGCGAACCCGCAGTTGCTGATGCTCAACAACGAGGAGGCGACGATCAACGTGTCCACCAACACCCCCGTGGGGGTCAAGACCATCACGAACGCCAACAACACGCAAACCACGCAGTATGAGTTCAAGGACGTGGGGGTGAAGCTGGTCATCAAGCCGCAAATCAGCGGGGAGGACAGCATCCGGCTGGAGATTGCCCAGGAATCGAGCAACATTGCGACCGAGCAAAAACTGAGTGCGGACAAGGCGATCATGACCTTCAAGCGCGAGCTGAAAACCACGGTCGTGACGGGGGATGACGACATTGTGGTGCTGGGCGGTCTGATCAACGAGGGCGACACACGCTCCGAGTCGAAAATTCCGGGCTTCAGCGACCTGCCCTTGTTGGGGTGGCTGTTCCGGAGTTCGTCAGGAAAGTTCGAGAAAACCAACCTGCTCATCTTCATCCGACCCACGATCATCCGCAATCGTGAGGATTTGGCGCGGGTGACGGAACGGGCGCGGGCGCGCTATGATGCCGCGCAAGGCCCGAAAAGTGCTTCCGGAACAGTCCGTGCAGACATGGGCCTGGGGGAACCCGAAGCGGACCCCCCCCTTTCCGGAGCAACGGAGGAGGGTGCGGCAGGCGAGGTTGATGAGTCGGAGCCGGAAGAAACAAAAGCCAATGAGTGAGGACGTGTGTTGAAAGTGGTTGAAAGCAAGGCAGAGGCGGTTGCGCCCGTGATTTCTGGGGACGCGCCCCCGCCGCTGTTTCCGAATCCAGAGAATCCGCTGGAGATCAAGCTGCCGATTTTCGAGGGGCCGCTGGACCTGCTGCTGCACTTGATCCGCAAGCGCGAGGTCGCTGTGGCCGAGGTGAGGCTTTCTGAACTGACGGAATCCTACCTCAACTACCTCAACTGGATGGAGTCCATCAACCTCGATGTCGCCGGAGAGTACCTGGACATTGCGGCCACGCTGATCCTCATCAAGTCCCGCGAACTGCTGCCCAAGCCCCCTCCGGAGGAATTCCTGGAAGAGGAAGACCCGGAGGAACTGCTGCGCCAGCGCTTGCTGGAGTACCAGAACTTCAAGGAGGCCGCCTTTGCGCTGGGGGATTTGGACGTGCTGGGCCGGGATGTGTTTGCGCGTCCTGAGCAAGAATCCGAATCCGGAGCCGATCCCCAGGAGGAATGGGAGGAGGTTTCGGTTTACAATCTGATGGAGGCGTTTCAGCGGGCGATGGCCCGTCGCCCCCGCATCACCTCCCACGTCATCGAGCCGGAAACCCTGCGGCTGGAGGACCGCATTGGGCAAATGATTGAGCAGTTTCGTCGGCAGCCGCGCTGGCGTTTTGAGGAACTGCTGGACCTCGACCAGCACAAGGGCTGGGTGATCCTCTCCTTTTTGGGAGTGCTGGAAATGGTGCGGATGCGCATGATCCGGGTGGTGCAGGTGGAGGACTTTGGCGAAATCCACTGCCTCGCCCGCGAGGAATTTGAAAAGCAGGTGCGCGTCTGGCTGGGAGTTGAGGACGCCCCCATGTTTGTCGAAGACCGCAAGCTTTCCGCATGAGTTGGGACGGGCATGAGCAAGCCCCTGCGCCCGGAACGCCGCTGTGTGCGCTGGATGAGATTCCAGAGGGCGAGGGGCGCGAATTCACATTTGGCGAGGAGCCGTTTCCGTTCCGCATGTTCGTGGTGCGGCGCGATTCGCGGGTTTGGGGCTATCTCAATTCCTGCCCGCACAACCGCAGCCCCCTGAATTTTCGACCGGACAAGTTTGTGACTTACGACCAAACCCACATTCTCTGCTCCACGCACTTTGCCCTCTTTGAGTACGATGACGGGTTTTGCATTGACGGTCCCTGCGCCGGACAGTCGCTGGAGGCGGTTCCGGTGGAGTTGCGCGAGGGCATGATCCGCATTGCCGAGAGGTAGCATGGTTTGTGCATCATTTCAGGGGAAGCGAAAGACCCTTCACCACGAAAACCATCCGTCCATCCGCATGTCCGCTTCGTTTCGTCCATCCATCTTCTGTCTGTTCCTGCTCATCCTGTTGCTTGCCATGCCTGCCCAGGCGCAGCGCCGCACGGATTTTGAACTGGGGCAGGTCGTGCTTTCCCGCAACTGCCCGCTTCCGGACGGCCCGGACCTCACGCTCAAGTCGCCCGAAGCCATCCTCAAGTCGGTCGAGAATCCTGACTGCCCGCACTTCAACACCGTCCAGCTCATTCAGGCCAGCGTCACCAACCTCTCGTCAGAGGTCCAGGCGGTCGGAGTGGAGGTCGTGGTCAAGCTCGATGGCGAGCAGAAGCGCAAGAAGTCGTTGCGCAAGCAGGTGATGATCCCGCCGTTTGACTTGATGCGGCTGCTGCACGACATCAAGCTGGACGAAGTGGGAGTGTACCGCATCAGCGTGAGGGTCTGGACAGACAAGTTCCGGCAGGTGTTGGTGGAAACCAAGCCCGGCGACGAGCGTCGTTTTTACATTGCCAGCGAGCAGGACATCTCCCTTGCGCGTGACGCGCTGGGCACAAGCACCGGAGGCGGCATCATGCGCAAGCTGGAGTTTGAGCCGCCGGACCTGCGCTGGGAATCGGCCCAGGTGATCCCCAAGCACATCCTGCGCGGCGAGACCATGCGGTTGCGGCTGAACCTGCTCAATGTGGGCGGAGACATCATCCGGGACGTGCGCTCGAAGGTGGAGATCTTCAACACCCGCCAGCCACGCCGCCGCACCGTGGTGGCCACCCCCGTGACCCCGGTGATGGCGCCCGGAGAGGTGGTGACGTATGAACTGGAGTATGTGCTTCCGGAAGACCAACTGCTGGGCACCTACCAGATTTCTGCGACTGCCGATCCGGACAACGTGCTGAAGGAGGTCAAGGAGAACAACAATGAGATCAAGTCCGACGATCTCAAGCTCAGCGACATCAAGTTGCTGCTGCCTCCGGAGGACTTCATGTTCGAGGAAAACGGGCTTTTCCTCTTCCAGTGGGACAGCCTCGCTTACGGGGAGTTCAAGATTCAGGTGGGCGTGGACAAGAAATTCGAGGACGCCGGAGCCTACTTCGACCTGCCGCAGGGCGACCGCTGGATTGCCGACAAGGAGCTTGTGCCGCTTTCCGGAGAACTGCCGGGTATGGCGATGGGGCTGATGGAGTCGTTTGAGCAGAACAAGCTGCACTGGCGCGTCGTGGGGCGACAGGCCAGCGGGCGGCAGGCGATTTCGGAGGTCCGCAGTTTCACAATCAAGCCCGCCAAGCCGGAAGGCTGATCACCCCCGCGCTTCCGCCAGACTCATCAGGTGGCTCCGGTACTGCTCCGCTCTGCCTGCTTCCCAACTCCGCAACAACGCCGATCCCACAATCGCCACCTCCACATGGCCGTGTAGCGCACGGAGGTGTTCCGGTTGTGAAAGTCCGAAGCCCAGTGCCAGCGGCACGGACGTGAACTTTCGGCAGCGTTGCAGGAATTTCGTCACGCCCATGTCCAGTTCGGTCGCTTTTCCCGTCACGCCCTTGCGGGCCACGCAGTAGGCAAAGCCCTTGGCGCGGGCGCAGATTTCCTGCAAGCGCTCGTCTGTGTTGGTGGGGGTGCAGAGCATGATCGGGCTGAGGTCGTGGGCCGCGCTCGGCTCCCACAACTCGCCAAACTCTTCCACAGGTAAATCCGGGATGATGTAGCCGCTTCCTCCCGACTCCTTCAAACGTTTGCAAAATGCGGAGTAGCCCATGCGGAACGCGGTGTTGCAGTAGCCCATCATCAGCACCGGAAAATCGAAGGCGTCGCTGGCCCGCTTCAGCAGCCCGAAGTAATCCTCCCAGCGAACCCTGTTGCGGAGTGCCCCTTCGTTGGCCTTCACAAAGAGGGGGCCGTCGGCGATGGGTTCGCTGAAGGGCATCTGCAACTCGACCAGATCCACTCCGGCCTCCTGCATGATTTCGAGCATCTGCCAATTGGCCTCAAGGGAGGGATAGCCGACCACGGCGTGAGTCATCAGCAACACCTTGCGCTGCTGAAGGCGGTTCCGGATGTAGGTGTCTAAGGAATCGGTTTGCATCGGGTTCTGTTCAAAGCTGTGCGGCTTTCTGCCGGATGAAGTCCTTCCACTTCTCATCGCCAATGGCTTCGGCAATGTTGAAGATGTCCTTGTCGCCGCGTCCGGAAAGGTTGAAGAGGATCGTCTCTCCCTCACGGAAATTCGGGGCTTCTTCCAAGATGGCGGCAAGCGCGTGGGTGCTTTCCAGCGCAGGAATCAGGCCTTCCTTGCGGATCAGCAGCTTGGCGGTCTCGACCACCTGAGCATCGGTGGCGGCGGTGAAGCGCACGCGCCCTTCGTCGCAGAGGTGGCTGAGGATCGGGCTGATGCCGATGTAATCGAGTCCGGCGGCAATCGAGTGGGTGTGCTGCATCTGCCCTTCCTCGTCTTGCAGGAAGTAGGTCTTGTAACCTTGGGCAATGCCCACCTGCCGCGAGGGGATGCGGGCTGCGTGCATGCCGGAATCCAAGCCCTTGCCTCCGGCTTCCACCCCAACCAGTTCCACGTCCGGGTCGTCCACAAAGGGCAGGAACACGCCAGACGCATTGGAGCCGCCGCCCACGCAGGCGTAGATGCGATCCGGCAGCGCACCTCCCGTGATTTGGGGCACCTGCTCCCGCGCTTCGTGTCCGATGATGGACTGGAAGTAGGATACCATTTCCGGAAAGGGATGCGGGCCGCAGACGGTGCCGAGGACGTAATGCGTGTCCTCCATGCTTTCCGCCCAATCGCGCATGGCGGCATTGATCGCGTCCTTGAGCGTGGCGGTGCCCTCTGTGACTGGAATCACCGTGGTGCCCAACTGCTCCATCCAGAAGACGTTGGGACGCTGTCGTTCCACATCGGTTGCCCCCATGTAAACGGTACAGTCCAGTCCGAGCTTGGCAGCCATCGTGGCGGTCGCCACGCCATGCTGGCCCGCCCCGGTTTCGGCAATCACACGGGACTTGTCCATGCGCTGCACGAGCAACCCTTGCCCCATCACGTTGTTCGCCTTGTGCGCTCCCGTTTGGTTGAGGTCTTCGCGCTTGCAGAGCAGCCGGAAATGACCGCCCAGCATTTCCGCAAGATTGTCCAGCGGTGTCACCGGAGTGGGGCGGCAGGAGTAGCTTTGCATGAGTTGGACGTAGCTCTCCCAAAATCCGGGATCGCGCTTGGCGTCCTCAAACGCACCGATCAGTTGGTCAAAGGTCGTCTTGAGGATTTCCGGAATGAACATGCCGCCGAAGCGGCCATAGTAACCCTGTGCGTTGGGTGTGACAGAAGCACTCAGCATGTGATTAGGTGTTCAGGCTGTAGGGGTTTAGGCTGTAGGGGTTTAGCTGTAGTTAGCGTGACGATTTGAGGCGATTGGCAATGTCTTCGTGCCCTTCGCTTTCGGCTTCATCAAAGGCGGTGCGCCCAAAACGGTCCTTGAGTGCGGGGTCGGCTCCGCGCTGGAGCAGCAGCTCCACCGTGTCCGTGCGTCCTTCACGCGCCGCTTCGATGAGCGCGGTGCTGCCGCTCTGGCTGGGCTGGTTGATGTTGGCCCCGTTGTCGAGCAGCATTTTGACGATTTCCATGCGCCCTTCATCAGCGGCGAGAATCAGTGCTGTGACTCCCTCGGCATCTTCGGCGTTGACATCGGCCCCGTTTTTTTGAAGCAGGCCGATCACGCGCTCACGTCCTTCCAGCGTGGCGAGCATCAGGGCGGTGATGCCCTGATTGTCCTGCGAGTTGACATTCGCTCCGGCCTCGATCAGCCGCTTGACCACGTTGATGCGGCCAAAGGCACTGGCTTCCATCAGCGGTGTGCGTCCGGCGTCATCGTGCTGATTGACCTCCGCCCCGCTGTCGAGCAGGCGGTTGACGAGGCTCAAGCGTCCTTCGATGGCGGCACTGACCAACTCGACTCCGGGCAGGTCATCTCCGGGCAGCATTTGGTCGTTCATGCCCACCCCGTGCCGCTGGTTCCCAAAGGTGTCCGAGGTGATGATCGGGTTGAGTTCCACCGGAACGCTTTCCGCCTCCGCCCCTTGACGGATGAGGAAGTTGACCACTTCTGTGTAGCCATTACTGGCGGCGGCCAACACCGAGGTGAAGCCCTCCTCACTTTCCTCGTCAAGCTGGCTTCCTGAGTTCAGCAGCATCCGCACGATTCCAAGGTGTCCCTCGAACGACGCCATGATCAGGGCGGTTTCCCCGTTGCGGTTGCGGGCCTGCACGCGGGCGCCACGTTGCAAAAGCATACGGACGGCAGCAGACTGGCCTTCCAGCGATGCGAAAATCAACGGGGTTGAGCCATCGTCCAGCGGGGTTTCGAGGCCCACCCCACTGTCCAGCAGCAACTGGATCATGTCGGTGTCGCCCTGCCGGATTGCCAGTGGCAGGGCCGCAGCCCCAAGGTGATCCTGCACCTCTGGATCCGCCCCGGCGGCCAGTAGCACACGGGCTGTGGCAAGGTTTCCGAACAGCACGGAATGCAGCAGGGCGGTGCGCCCGTCATCATCGGTGAGATTGAGCGAGGCACCGGAGGTCAGTTCTTTTTGCATTTCTTCGCCAGACCCCTGCTGGGCCGTCAGATGCAGCTTGGGCAACTCGTTGGCGCTCAGGACTCCGGAAGCCCCCAAGAGCCAGACCCCCCCTGCCAGCAGGACGCTCAAAAGCCTCGTCATGCTACGGCTCCCGGTGACGGTGCAAGGCGGCGGGCTTGCAGGGCCGAGCGGAGTCCGGTGACGCGCTGGGTCGGCTGGGCCACGGCGTTTTCAAAGACCGACCGCTCCCCATGCACGATCACTTGTCGGCGAGCGCGGGTGAGGGCGGTGTAGATCATCTCGCGGGTCATCAACTGCTGCACCCGATTGGCTCCGGCGGTGGCGATTTCATGGGAATCCGGCAGTACCAGCGCAACCCCCTCGTATTCGGACCCTTGGCTTTTATGCACGGTGATCGCGTAGGCGGGCTGAAGATGGTGAAGGCCATGATGATAAATGGTCTGGAATCCGGCTTCAACCGGAAAAACCAAACGCGGCTCCGGTTTTCCGTTTCCGGGCGTGGCAAAGTTCAGCACGACCCCCTGATCCCCGTTGTAAAGTTGTTGCTCGTAAAGGTTTTTGGTGACAATCACCGGGGTTCCCGCAGGCCAGTGTGCGGGGGAGGTCTCCATGCCAGAAAGCCGGGATTCGTGCCCCAAGAGGCGCAGGTTGATCGCCTCGGCACCCGTGGAAAGCACCTGCGTCACGCAGAGGATGCGCCGCTGGTTGAGATGCCGGAAGACCTGCCGCAGCCGTTCCTGCTCGTCTTCTGAAAATTCCGGGTGATAGGTGAATTCGACGTTCTCCCAGAATTCTGGATCGCTCAGGATCTGGCTTCGCCACCAGTCCAAAAAATCGGAAAGGGGGCAAGTTTCTGGAGTCAGACAAGACACGCCCGCATCCGAAAGGGAAGTCATGCTTTTTACAACCGGAAGTCGCTTGGAGAGCGCGGACGGGTCGGTCGGCTGCAAAACGGCAGAAGCGAGTTCAAGGATTTGTTTTCCGCCGGAGTCCCCGGATTGTTGCCGATGGCTGTGCTGCAACCGGGTCACATACCCCGCTGTGGATTTTTCGGCATCCGCGTTGAAGAGGGATTGATGCTCCGGCACGAGCTTGTGCAGCGCAGTGTTCTGTGCGGCGCTCAGTCCGGCTTGTCCGGCCACCAAATCCGCCAGCACCGCACCTGTTCCAACCGAGGGAAGCTGGTGGGCGTCTCCCAGCAAAATCAGTCGCGGGGGGGAGGGTTGGTAGGGCAGCCGCGAGTGCGTGGCCTGAAGCAGTTGCAGCAGCAGGGGCAGGTCCATCATGGAGGCTTCATCCACGACGACCACATCCTGCGTCAGGGGGTTCAATGCGTGGGTGCGGAAGCGGTTTTGTCGCGGGAGGTAGCCCAGCAGCCGATGCAGGGTTTGAGCGTGATTGCCCACGGCCAACAGGGTTTCATCGGTGGCTGAGGGTGTCGTGCCCAAACTCTCCAATCCGGATTCCAGAGACTCCTGCAAGCGCCGGGCGGCTCGTCCGGTGGGAGCGGCAAGGGCAATGGACTCAGCGAGCCTGAGCCGTTTCAGCACCCGCAGGATGGTGAGGACGATGGAGGTTTTTCCGGTTCCCGGACCTCCGGTGATGACCAGCAGCGGCGAAACCAGAGCTTGCAGGACGGCGCACAATTGCGAGGGGTCCAATTGCAGGGGTTCTTCTCCAAAGCGCAGTGGTGAGCGTTCAAGAACGTCCTCCAGCGCAGAGCGAACCTCCTGCGGAGTCGGCAAGGGAAGCGGAAGGTTGAGCCGCTCCCGGATGTGTTCGGCGACCTGCTGCTCCAGTTGCCAAAGGTGGCGAGGTTGCACCAGCCCCGAATCTGGATGGAGGACCAAAGGCCGATGCGAACTGGGATCGCCCAGCAGGGGGCTGTCTTCTGGAATCTCCGGAAGCAGGACTCCCGTTTCGCCACGCTGAAGGGCGACAGCCAGTTGGGAGAGCAGTTGAGTGTGTTCGGAGACGTGGGGTGCCTTCCCGGAAGGTTCTGGGGTCGAAACCCAAGCCGCAAGGGACTGTGCCCAGTGCTGAAGGTCTTCGCCAAGCGGAGCCGAAACCGAGTCGGCAAGCTCCGGCAGGCTCCGGGTTTCCGAAGGCAGGGAACCACGCAATTCGGGGTGCAAGGCGAGCAGCTTCGCCTTGGCGGTCCCGGAGGCGGACCAAGTGGACAGGGGAAGGTCGCGGCTCATGGCGAGTGCATCAACGGCAATCGGCTTGCAAATCGGGCTGGGATGGCTTTTACTACAAACACCTTATGAAACGCAAACTCTAGCAGGAATTACAATGTTTGGCTTAGGAATTTGGGAACTGCTGATTATTTTGGCGATTGTGGTGTTGTTGTTTGGGTCCAAGCGCCTGCCGATGATCGGCGAGGGGTTGGGAAGCATGATCACCAATTTCAAGAGCGCTCGGTCCAAGGATGCCGAGGGCAAGCCCGCCGAGGACGCCACGGTCATCGAGCCGGAGCAGAAGCAGGCGAGCTGAGTGGTCAGCGCTTGGCTTTGGGGCGGATCACCAGATTCATGTTCACGCCCGCTTCCTTGAGGCGGGCGATCACCGGCACCAACTCCCCGTAGCGCACCCGCTCGTCGGCCTCCAGGTCCACCGACCACGGCGGCTCCTGCGAACCCGTCCACTGCACCAGTCGATCCCGGAAGACCTTCTGGGTTCCCTCCTCCCCGCTCACTCCAATCCGCGCATCTCTCAAGTACAGAATCCCGTCACGGTCCACCACCACCCGGATCGGCTCCTGCATCGGCTTCTGTGTGTCCTGATTGAAGCTGTCCTTGGGCAGTTCCACCTGCACCACATGGTTGATGATCGGGGCCGTCACCATGAATATGATCAGCAGCACCAGCAGCACGTCCACGAAGGGCGTGACGTTGATGTCGCTCATCGGTTCATTTTCTTGCCACGGCGAACTGCTCATAAAGGATCCACTCGATGCGGTTGGAAAGCTCCCGGCTGAAGTCCCGGAGGTCGTTGCCCAAGTTGCGGGCCTGGTTGCGGAAGATGTTGTAGGCGATCAGGGCGGGAATGGCGGCCAGCAGTCCGGCGGCGGTGGCGATCAGGGCTTCTGAAATCCCAGGGGCGACTGCCGCCAAGCTCGTCAGTCCGGAGGTGCCGATGCTCTGGAAGGAGTCAATGATCCCCAAAACCGTTCCGAACAAGCCCACAAACGGGGCTGCGCTGGAGATGGTGGCCAGCAGGTTGAGCCGCTGCTCAATCTTTGCGTACTGTTCGTTGAAGCACTGCTCCATCGTGCGCTCCAAGCGGGCGTTGAGGTGCGGCATCATGCTGGTGGCAAGGCCGTCGTCCCGCTGTCGGCTCCGGAGCCGCCGAACCGCCGTCACCACTTCCGAGTAGGCGATGGTGAACATCATGGACATGGGGGAGCGCGGAAACTGCTCCTGCGCCACGTTGCCCACGTTGTCGAGGTTCTGCTGCTCGCGGAACAGGGTCAGGAACTCAAGGTTCTGCTGTCGGATGAAACGGTACTGCCGCCACTTGAGGACGATGATCGCCCACGAGAGCGAGGACATGAAGAGCAGGACGACCAGCACCAAGAGGCCGACAAGGCTGCCTCCCAGCGCTAAGGAGAGAATGCCCTGCTCGCCTTGCAGTGGTTCAGACATGAACGATGCGAACAGGGCGGAATGGGTTCAGAGGAACTTCAGCCTCAGAGGCGGGTGAACTCGACGCGGCGGTTCTTCGCCCAAGCCGCTTCGGTGTGCCCCGGATCTTCAGGACGCTCCTCCCCAAAGCTGATGAGGGTGAACTGATTGGGGTTCGCCCCAAGGGTGTTGACGAGGTAGTCGTAAACCGCCCGTGAGCGCCGCTCGCCCAAGGCGAGGTTGTACTCGTTGGTCCCGCGCTCGTCGCAGTGCCCCTCCAGTTGGATGTGGGCGTCCGGATTCTGCTGGATCCACGCGAAGTTGCGACGGAGCGCCTCGGCGAATTCCGGCTTGATGTCGCTCTTGTCAAAATCGAAGTACACGATCCCCAAGTCGGCAATCGGCTCGGTGCCCTCCTCGGTGGGTGCCACGATGATGGTCGTGGGCTGCTTCCGCTTGACGGGTTCCGGCTCCGGCTCGGGTTCTGGCTCCTGCTCCGGCTCGGCCTTGATCACGATCACAGGGTCCGGCTCCGGCTCGGGTTCCGGCTCTGCCGTTTTCACAACGACCACGGGTTCCGGCTCCGGCTCCGCCTCTTTGACAGGTTCCGGCTCCGGCTCCGGCTCCGGCTCCTTCACAGGCTCCGGCTCCGGCTCCTTCACAGGCTCCGGCTCCGGCTCGTCCTTGACCACGATCACAGGGCCGACTTCCTCCTGCTTTTGTTGGATCTCCTCGCTGACATCCTCGCCTGCCTCGGCACGCTTCAAAATCTCTTCTGCCTGTTTTTGCTCTTCGGCAGTCCGGGCTTGCTCGACCAGGTTTTTGGCATCCTCGATCATCGCAGTCTGCTTTTGCTCCGGGGTCGTAGGAAGCGGCTTGTCAGGCACAGGGGGAGCTTTCGGAGACTCAGGGGTTAGCGGAGTAGTAGGCTCGGAAGGCTTGGGAGGGGTCGGTTCTGTGGGGGCTTG
>CAZQXS010000008.1:19613-39030 GCA_964597275.1 uncultured Pseudomonadota bacterium
CCGGGGTTTCGGGGTGTTGTTGGCGCTATCGGTGGGGTTGGGGGGGGTGGGGGGGGGGTTTGGGCTGGTTCATCCATTGGGGTCGTCGGCGGCTTGGGAGGGGCCGGCGGCTTGGGAGGATCCTCCGGCTCCTCCGGCTCTTTGGCCCCCGTGTCTGTAGGCTCGTCGTCTGGCTTTTCTTCCTTGGCGAGTGTTGAGGTGACGGCGGTGTTTGACGGCCCGGACTCACCTTTCTCGTTGCGTGCTTTCACACGATACTCATATTCCGTTTCTGGGGTCAGCCCGGAGTCGGTGTAGGTCGTCTCTGTTGCACTAACATCGCCGACTGCGGTAAACTCATCTCCTGCGGGAGAGGCCCGCTCGACCCTATACCCAGTGATTGGCGAACCGCCGTCTTTTGCGGGAGCTTCCCATTCCAGTGCGATTTCCGTGGTCCCAGTCTCGGCAATGGCAAGATTCGCTGGGGCGTCAGGCACACTGATCTTGGTCGTATTGTCCGGGGGAGGAGGCTCGGCTTCCTTGGTTGTCTCACAACCCGTCAGGAAGAGGGAGGCGGCAAGGAAGGCAAATAGGCTGATCGCGTATAAAGGTCTCATGAGTCGCAGCGGTCTAGGTGGTTCGGGTAACTTTGCAGAGGTGACAGCCTATCGGACAGGCAAGCATTTAAGAAATATCATTGAAATGGCCCCATGTCAATGCAAAGCTCTCTTTCGGTCCTCTAGGGAGACAATTCCAAGAACCATGCCACATGCCGGAGCTTCCGGGCGATGACGGACCTGCTGATTTTCTTGCCACTTCACCTTGGGTTACTGGCCGTGGGAGGCGGGTGGCTGCTCTTCCGAAAACTGTACGGGACCGCCGTGGTTGTAGCGTTTCTGCTGACCTTGCATGGCGTTGCGCTGCTGAAGCAGGGCCAGCAGTTCCGTTACTTGGTGAAAACGGCGATCGACACCCAGGATGTGGTGCATGTCGAAGGAGAGGTTGCGGGGCATCAACTTGTGGGGGAGGGGGTGCGCCTGCACTTGCAAAGAGTGCGGATTGCTGGCGGCGGAAGGGAGTCGGCGGAACTCACCGAACTCGCCCTCCTCCTGCCCAAGCGCGGGAGGATGCGGCTTTACCGGGGCCGCAGTCTGCATGTGGACGGCACCCCCTCCGCACAGGGCCGGTTCGAGAACCTCCCGGAACTGCGGTTCCACCGCGCCTTCCTGCGTCAGGCCCAGCCGCTCTCCAGGGACTGGCAGGCGCGGCGGGATTCGTGGGTGTCGCGCTTGCAGGCGCGGGCGGCGTTTTACCTTGAACCCGAAACGCTTTCGATCTTCCTGCCCCTGACCTTGGCACAGCGGGGTTATCCCAGTGAGTCGCAGCGCTTGTTTCGGAACACGGGACTCGCCCACCTGTTGGCCATCAGCGGACTGCACATGGCCATGCTCTACGGTCTGCTCGTCACGCTGTTCCGGAAGCTGGGCGGGTTGCGCCTGAAGTGGCTGGTGTCGCCACACTTTCCCAATGCCTGCCGGGGCATGGCGCTGCTTGGGCTTTGGGGCTACTTGGTTCTGCTGGGGTTTCCCACCCCGGCGTTGCGGGCGGTGGTCATGCTGACCGCGCTGGTGTCTGCGTGGATCACGGGCCGGGCGTGGGCGACGCTCTACGTTTTGGCCGCGACTGCCGCAGGCTTTGTGCTGCTCGATCCCTCCTCCTTGCATGACCTCTCGTTCCAGCTTTCCTTCTTGGCCGTGCTGTACATTTTGCTCTTCCTCCCCCTCTCGTACAGCCCTAGTACGGCTTTCGGATTCCCCGCACGGGCTAGGCGTTTTCTAGGCGTGAGCCTGCTGATGACCACTGCGGCAACCTTGGGCACAGGGCCGATCATCGCCACTGCGTTTCAGCGGGTTCCGCTCGAAGCATTCTGGCTCAACCTCATCATGGTCCCGCTGCTTGGGCTGGTGATTTTGCCTGTCTGCCTGACCGTGGCCTTGCTGAGTGCGCTCCACTTGGGAGCCATGCCGTTCGGAGGGCTGGAGCATCTGGGGTATGGACTGGCGGAACTCGTGCTGGAGGCATGGCTGGGAATCCTCCGCACCCTCCACGACTGGGGGGCTTGGGCGACACTGGAAGTCCAACTCGACTGGACTTCCGTGCATTTTCTTGCTTACTACACCGTCACCGTGCTTGGCGGCTGGGGGGTGATGCGCTGGCGACAGGGCAGGCGTAACCGAGAAGCCCGTTAGCGAAATGGAGGTGCCCCGTATGCGGAGGTCAGGCCTCTGCGAGAAAGGCCTGATAGTCTTGGAGCAGTTCGACAGCCGCCGTTTCCAGCAGCCGCTGGCCGGCTTCGGGAGTGGCAAGGCCGGGATCGGAGCCTACCCGTCCGTCCGGGTGACGGCGGCGGTGGTCGGAAGCGTCAAAGTGATCGTCGCCTGCATGGTTGCGCAGGTAGTCCACAGAGGCGGGCTGCCAAGCCCCCAGGCTCGCCGCCTTGATGTGCTCCGGGTAAGCATATTGCGCCATCGCCACCTCGCTGGGGGTGGCGTGTGCGCCTTCCCGCTCCGCATACAGGGACTGCCGGAGCGCGTTCGTTTCCGGATACTCCCACCAACTCCGCAAGCGACAGCGCGGGGCCGGAGACTCATGCCGACCCAAGCTGTACTGCGTGTAGATTTCTTGAAACGCCGAGCGCACCGGAGCCAGGTTCCCCCCGTGTCCATTGACAAAGTAAAACCGCTGGAATCCCTGACTGGCCAAGGACCGCACATAGTCCTCGACCACTCGCATCAGCGTGGAGGGCCGCAGGGAAATGGTTCCCGGAAACTTCAGGTTGAACTGCGCCGTTCCCAAGGTCAGGGTTGGCCCCACCAGCAGATCGGCCTGCAAGTCGGCATGACTGGCGATGGCGGTGGGGCAGATCGAATCGGTGCCGATCAGCCCATTGGGACCGTGCTGTTCGGTGGAGCCGATGGGGATCACAATGCCCTGCGAACGCCGCAAGTACGATTCGATCTCCGGCCAGGTGCTCAAGTGCAGGTGCATGGTGCCAAGGTCCGTGGGTTGGGTGCGTCCTCAAGACGCATCAGCCCCTCATCGTACAGGTCCGTGGGGCACACCGCAACCTGACGGGTCGAGTCATTCTGGGTGAGTCGCTGTGGTACTCTCCAGCACCCACTGCTTGAGGGCGAGGATGGAGTGTTCGCTGTTCACGCCTGTGGCGGGATCGAGGACGAGCGGGCCGGGCCGATAACCCCGGTTGTGCAGTCCGCGCTGCACGGAGTTGACGAGCAGCACGTCCTCTGCGACGGTGGTTTCCAAATCCTGCTGGGCAAGTCCGCGCACGGCTTCGGATTCGGCCCCGTCGGGCGTGAGCCACTCCCGGTATGCGGTGGTGGTTGTGGGGGTGTGTGGAAACCAGTGGTAGGTGTTGAGGACGTTGCCCGGATAGACCTGAAAGGAAAACGAGGGCCAGAGGAACCACGAGCTGTAGTCGGTGGCATGGGGGTGGCTTTCCGGGTCGTAGGCGTAGCTGAGGTTCTTGGCGGGGACGGTGCGGGTGGTGTGCCGCAGGCAGTACCCCTGAGGCAGCACGTTGTAGCTGTCCGGCTCCACCACGCCCTTCACAAAGGTTGGGTGCGCCACGCGGCAGTGGTAGCACTCGTTGTAGTTCTCCACCGTCACCTTCCAGTTGCACGCCTCTTCGGCTTCGGTGCGCACCAGTGGACGCAGCCGTTCGAGGTCTGGGACGTACTCCCGCAACTCGTCCGCCGCCTTGGGGTACCACTCCGCCATCGGCTTGGTGTCCGCGTCCAGATTGACAAAGAGGAATCCGCAGAAGACTTCGGTGCGCACCTCGTGCAGGCAGATTTTTGACGCATCGAAGCCCGGAACGGTCTCGCTGTTGGGAGCGCGGCGCAACTGCCCGTTGGTGTGGTAGCTCCACGCATGGTAAGGGCAGACCACAAAGCGCGTGTTGCCGCTTCCGGAAAGCAGTTCGTGGGCGCGGTGCTGGCAGACGTTGTAGAAGGCGCGAATCTCTCCGTCCGTGTCCCGGAGGGCGAACAGGTTCTGGTCGCACACCTGAAACGCGAAGTAGTCGCCGGGCTTTTCCAAGCGGCTCGTGTGTCCGGCGTACTGCCACGTCCGAAAGAAAATCTGCTCCTTTTCCTGCTCGTACACCTGCGGGTCGGTGTAGTACCTTGCGTCGAGGGCGAGTTCCGGAGCCGCTGCCGATGAGTTCATGATCTTTGCTTGGCTGTGCGTGAGGTTTGACGAACAGTCTTTTTTGGGACAAGATAGCAAAAGTGTCCCCCAAATGGTTATGATGAATTTTCATGAGATCCATTCGTGAGGCTCATGCTTCTCGGTCTCTCCATTCCTCTCATTGAGGGTAAACACTGAAGCGGTTGCGCGGGAAGTGAAATCTCTTAAGGGAGCCACCGCAAACAAGTTCGGCGGATTGCCTTTTCCAAGCCAGAACACCAGATTCCCGTGATTGACAATTCAACAAAATTCCCGTTAACTAGACGCAGCGTTTTTCGGAACGGTTCGGATCCGTGAGCCGACAGGATTGTCATAAGCCTTGTTCATTCAAAAGCGAAAGGATGCAGCACAACGCACGGGTGGTGATTGTCGGCGGGGGAATCATGGGCGCCAGCCTGCTCTACCACCTTGCCAAGGAGGGCTGGACGGATTCCGTGCTGATCGAGAAGGGGGAACTCACCTCCGGCTCCACTTGGCACGCGGCGGGGCAGATCAGCCACTCGGTTTCCCATTATGGACTCGCCAAGATCAACGGCTACGGAATCGAACTGTACCAGCGCATCGAGGACGAAACCGACCAAGCCGTTTCCTGGCACGGTTGCGGCAGCCTGCGGCTGGCGTACAACACGGACGAGGTGGACTGGCTGCGCTACACCGTCAGCGTCAACCGGGGCTTGGGCCACCAAATGGAAATCATCGGCCCGGAGGAAATCCGCAAGTTGCACCCCTTCTACAATCTTGATGGGGTGCTGGCCGCGCTGCACACCCCGCACGACGGACACGTTGACCCTGCCGGAGCCTGCTTCGCCCTCGCCAAGGGAGCCAAGCAAATGGGAGCGTCCGTCATCCGGGACAACCGTGCCACCGACATTCGCGCCACCGAATCCGGAGAATGGGAAGTCGTCACCGAACAGGGCAGCATCGTCTGCGAGCATGTCGTCAACGCCGGGGGCACCTTCGCCCGGCAGATTGGCGAGTGGGTCGGGCTGGATCTGCCGATCACCAACATGACGCACCATTACCTCGTCACCGATCCGGTTCCGGAATTTCAGGGCTTGGCAGCCGAACTCCCGGTGATCCGGGACGACCGTTTAGTGAGCGGCTACATCCGCATGGAGCAGAAGTCCGCGCTGATCGGGATTTACGAGAAGGCCAACCCGAACACCGTCTGGGACGACGGCACGCCGTGGGATTCGGAGAACGAGCTGTTCCCCGCCGATTACGAGCGCATCATGCCGTGGCTGGAAAACGCGATGGGGCGCATGCCGATCCTGGAAAACGTCGGCATCCGCCGCGAGGTGCATGGCGCGATCACGCATCCGCCGGACGGCAACATGCTGCTCGGCCCCGCGCCGGGACTGCGGAATTTCTGGTGCTGCTGCGGCTCGCAGATCGGCATCGCGTGGGGGCCGGGCGCAGGCAAGTACCTTGCGCAGTGGATGATTCACGGCGCGGCGGAGATCAACATGCGCGACTTCGACCCCCGGCGCTACGGCTCCTTCGCTGACCGGAATTACCAAATCACCAAGGCGAAAGAAGACTACCTGCTGCGCCACGAAATCCCCTATCCGGGCTTCAACCGCACGGACGGGCGACCGAAGAAGACCAGTGCGCTCTACCAGCGGCTGCACGATGCCGGGGCGATTTACGAGGAAATCTTCGGCTGGGAGCGTCCGCGCTGGTTCGCCCGCGAGGGACTGCCGCAACAGGATGTCCACAGCTTCCGGAGGGCACCATGGTTCGAGGCGGTGGGCGAGGAATGCCGGGCGACGCGGGAGCGCGTGGGAATCATGGACCTCTCCGCCTTCGGCAAGATTGACGTGAGCGGCCCGGATGCGGCAAGGCTTATGGATCGCATGATCGCCAACCGCCTGCCCCGCAAAATTTGCGGCATCGTGCTGACCCACATCCTCAACGAAAAGGGCACCATCGAGGCGGAAGTCACGGTCACGCGCCTCCGGGACGATCACTTTTACCTCGCCTCCGCGGCCTTCTCGGAACTCCGGGTGCAGGACTGGCTGGAGCAGCACCGCCGCTCCGGAGAAGCCGTCAGCATCGAAGTCGTGTCCGAGGACTTCGGCTGCCTCGTGCTGTCCGGCCCGCGCTCCCGTGACGTGCTGGGGCAGGTCACGTCTGCCGCGCTGGACAACGATTCCTTCCGCTGGCTGACCGCGCAGGAGATCGAAATCTGCGGGGCCACCGTGCGGGCCTTGCGGGTTTCCTACGTTGGCGAGCTCGGCTGGGAACTGCATGTGCCGATGTCCCACCTCACCGCCGTCTATGACGCGCTCTGGCAAGCCGGAGCGCCGCACGGCATCGCCAACTTCGGCTCCCATGCCCTCAACTGCATGAGGCTGGAGAAGGGCTTCAAGGGCGCGTCCGAACTGACCACGGAAGTCACGCTTCCGGAAGCGGACGTGATGCGCTTCGTCAAGCTCGACAAGGAGGAGTTTGTCGGTCAGGACGCAACCCGCCGCAGTCTGGAAAACTCGCTGCCGTGGCAGTGCGTTTACTTGGAGATTGACGTGGAGGATGCCGACTGCATCGGCGGTGAAACGGTGCAGCGCAATGGCGAGCGCGTGGGACAGGTCAGTTCCGCAGGCTATGGACACTGGGTGCAGAAGAGCCTCGGCTTTGCCTACGTCACCCCGGACTGCGTTGCTCCCGGAACCGAACTGGAGGTGCTGGTGTTGGGTGAACCGCGCCCAGCTTGTGTCCTCGCTGACCCCGTGTATGATCCCAACAACGAAAAACCCCGTGCCTGAAAAGGCCGCATCAAAGGAGACTCTCATGGCCATCACCGAAACTCAAGAATCCCTCGCAACGCCGTCCCTCGGCAACCTTCAGGAAACCCTCTACGACCTCGCCGAAGCCAACCTGCCCGGCGCAGGACTCGGCGGCTATTCGCTTCCGGAAGACGTGCGCTTCGTGATCCGCCGGGGGCAAGGTTCGCAAGTCGAGTCCGTGGACGGACGCTGGCTGATTGACTACGTCGGTGGTGCCGGGGCCAACATCCTCGGCCACGCACATCCTGCCGTGCTGGAGGCGGTCCACAAGCAGGTGGACAAGGGGCTGCACTTCTTCGGCACGCTCAACGAAACCGCCGTTGCGCTTTCTCAAAAGCTGGTCGAGACCATCCCCTGCGCGGAAAAAATCGCCTTCACCACGACCGGTTCCGAGGCGACTTTCTACGCCATGCGCATGGCCCGTGCCTTCACCGGACGCAGCAAGATTCTCAAGTTCGAGGGCGCGTATCACGGAAACCATGACTACTCCGCCTTCAGCCTCTTCCCCACCAAGCCCGCTGCCTATCCGGTGGGCACCGCAGACAGCGGAGGCGTTCCGGATGCGCTGCAACCGATGGTGCTGATTGCGCCCTACAACGACCTCGAAGCCGTGGAGCGCATCGTCAAGGAACACCGCGACGATCTGGCGGCGATCATCGTGGAACCCGTGCAGCGCATCATCTTCGCCCAGCCGGGGTTCCTTGCCGGAATTCGGAAAATCTGCGACGAGAACAACGTGGTGATGATCTTGGACGAGGTGGTCACGGGCTTCCGGCTCGCGCTTGGCGGCGGACAGGAGTACTTTGGCGTGACCCCGGACCTTGCCACCTACGGCAAGATCGTCGGCGGCGGCGGGCCGCTGGGCTGTGTGGCCGGACGGGTCGAGGTGATTGATTCGGCGAATCCGCGCAAGAAGGGGCAGTCCAACTACGCCTACATCAACGGCACCCTGCACGGCAACCCGATTGCGGCGGCGGCGGGACTGGCGACGCTTCAGGAATTGGAAGCCCCCGGATTCTACGAGCGGCTGCACGCCAAGTCCGACCAGTTGACCCGCGCCCTGCAAGCCGTTCTCGACAAGCACGGCCTTCGAGCGCTTGCCTCCGGGAAAGCCTCCTTCTGGCAACTGCTCTTCATGACGCAGGATCCGGTCAATCAGGTGGACATGATGAACAGCGACGGCGACCGGATGCGCAAGCTTGACCTCGAACTGCTCAAGCGCGACATCTACGTCCTGCCCGGAGTGCGGCGCTTCGTGGCGGCGGTCAACACCGATCAGGACTTCGAGCAAACCGTCGAGGCGCTGGACGGGGCGTGCCAAGCGATTTGAAGTGCCATCCCCCCAAAATGTTGTAGGAGTGGGCCATGCCCGCGAACAGAAACACAAACCATCACAATGAGAGGTCAACATGGACCAAGAACGATTTGAACGAGGACTCGCCGCACGGAAATCCGTGCTGGGTGCGGAGTATGTGGAAAAGGCACTGGCCAACGCCGACGAGTTCTCCCGCGAGTTTCAGGAGCAGCTCACCGAGTTCTGCTGGGGCTCGTGCTGGGGGGACGACACGCTCGACCGCCGCCAGCGCAGCCTGCTCAACCTCGGCATGATCGCCGCGCTCAACCGGATGCACGAGTGGGAACTGCACTTCCGGGGCGCGATCACCAACGGCCTCACCCGCGACGAACTGAAGGCGGTTCTGCTGCAAATCTCGGTCTATTGCGGGATGCCCACCGGAGTCGAGTGCTTCCGCATCGCCAAGAAGGTCTTCGCCGAACTGGACGCGGCGGGCTGAGGCTTTGTGGGTGACTGGTTTTCTCGCCACAGAGATCACAGAGGACACAGAGGGAATGAATCCATGAGCGAACCGATTCGGGAGTACCGGCAGAACTACATCGGGGGCCGCTGGGTGGACGGGGCACAGGGTCGCTGCATTCGGGTGGAAGACCCCGCCACTGGGGAGCGGCCGAAATCGCCCGTGCCGAGCCGGAGGACATGGAGCGGGCGGTTGCCGCCGCTCGGAAATGCGCATTGCCGCCGAGGAGATTTTCGGCCCGGTGCTGTCCATCCTCCGTTTCGACACCCCGGAGCAGGCCATCGCCTTGGCTAACGGCACCGAATACGGACTGGCTTCCGGAGTGTTCACCCGCGACCTCGAACAGGCACTTTGGACGGCAGACCGCCTGGAGGCCGGACAGGTTTACGTCAACGAGTGGTACGCAGGCGGCGTGGAAACCCCCTTCGGCGGGATGAAGAAGTCCGGCTTCGGGCGCGAGAAGGGACAGGACGCGCTGGCCAACTACTACCAGACCAAGAACGTCGGCATCCGCCGCTTCGGAGTCGGAAGATGAAGGCGCTGCTCTCGGCCTTTGCCGACCTGCTTGAAACCCGCGAGGCGACCATCGGCCAAGCCGCTCCTTCGCTGTTGCGCAAGCTCGCAGGCGGTAGGCTACCGGAAATCACGGAATCCACCGAACCGCCGCAAGCGATTCAGGCCCACCTCCCCGGTTTGCTGGAATCTCCGGGCGGCGGCACAATTGGCCGCTGCCTGGCCGAAGTCGCCCGCATGGGGGATCGGCTGGCCTGGTCCGACTCCTTCCGCAGCCACATGCCTTTCGTGGAAATCGTCGGGCCGACCGGGATGCTCCCTCACGACGAATTGCGCACGGGGCTGTTCCTGATGCCCCCGGAAATCCACTACGCCAACCACGCGCACTCCGCCGACGAGGTGTATGTTGTCCTCGACGGAACTGGGTGGTGGTCGCTCAACCACGGCCCGTTCGTGCAAAAAAATCCGGGAGACGTGATCGAGATCCCCTCGTTCACGCACCATGCGATGGACACCAAGGCCCGCCCTGCGCTCATGCTCTGGTCGTGGACCGGTGACCTCCGCTGGGAAACCTACCGCTTCATCGAACCGGAATGATCCTCTCCAGAGCCTTGCACCCTTCCGCTTACCAGAAATTCCGATGAAAATCAGCCGCATCCGTGTTTACCAAGTTGAGCTTCCGTTGGCGAAGCCCTATCGCCTTTCCGGAGGACGGCTGCTGTTCGAGAGGCTGGACTCCACGATTGTCGAGATGGAAACCGATGCCGGAACCGTCGGTTGGGGCGAGGGCTGTCCGTGGGGGTCCACCTACCTCCCGGCCTTTCCCGGGGGCATCCGGGCCGGGCTGGAAGAACTCGCCCCGCAAATCATCGGGCACGATCCCCGGCGCATCGACCGCATCAACCAAACGCTCGACACCGCCCTTCCGGGGCATCCCTACATCAAGTCCGCGCTCGACATGGCCTGCTGGGACATTCTCGGCAAGTTCACAGGGTTGCCCGTCTGCGAACTGCTCGGCGGACGGGTGGCAGGCGACGTGACGCTGCACAGTTCGATCTCCACCGGAACCCCGGAGCAGATGCTCGGCTACCTCGCAGACGCACGGGCCAAGGGCTACCGCACCCACTCCTGCAAGATCGGCGCGGACGTGGCGCAGGACATCGCCCGCATCCGCACCATTGACGGCGAACTGCCGGCAGGCGAGAGCATCACCTACGACGTGAACCGGGCCTGGCTCCCGGACGAGGCAGTCCGCGTGATGAACGCCGTGCGCGGCGTGGATGCCTACTTCGAGCAACCCTGCGAGACCTTCGAAGAATGCCTGAAGGTGCGGCGGGCCACCGCGCAGCCGATCATTTTGGACGAATCCATCCAGAGCTTCCCCGACCTCGTTCGCGCCCACGAAACCGGAGCCTGTGAGGCGATTGGCCTCAAGGTCGGGCGCGTCGGTGGCCTGACCAAGGCTAGGCGGATGCGCGACTTCTGCATGGCACTGGGCATCCGCATGAACATCGAGGAAACCGGCGGCAGCGAAATCGCCGACACCGCCGCCATGCACCTCGCACAGGCCACTCCGGACACTCACCGCCGCGCCACTTGGCTCTGTCACGACATGCTCACCGTCTCCGTTGCCGAAGGCGGCGCCCGCAACCTCGGCGGCATCAGTCAGGCTCCGGACGCCCCCGGACTCGGCATCACCCCCAAACACGACGTGCTGGGCGAACCTGTCGCGGTTTACGACTGAATTGGCGGATGTCGGCCCGCTTCGTGTTTTTTCGGGCGACTTCTCCATTCTTGTGCAACACTGCCTGCAACGGTTGGACGGTTCGCTGACCAGCCAATTTTGTTGCATGATCCACAACCCAGCCCAGCTATGATTCTTGAAACCGAAGAGGACATCCAGCGCGAGTTCCTGTCCGTGTGCAACCACCTCAAGGAAATCAAGTACGCGCTCGACAGCCAGAAGGACACGCGCAGCAACCGCGTGTTTGCGCTCATCAACAAGATGGAGGACTTGATCAACGAGATCGAGGTGCCCTGATGGCTTAACCTGCGAATGGGACTTGCGACATGGAAACAGAGCAATTCAGCCAAGGAGCTTACGCCGGATACGAAACCCGCTTGTCGGATCAGCCCGATGAGGAACTGACCCAAGTGGGGCCGGGAACGCCGTGCGGGGACTACCTGCGGCGCTTCTGGCATCCGGTGTTTCTCGCAAAGGACTTGGGCGATTTGCCCGTGGCCCTGAAGATTCTTGGCGAGGAACTGGTGCTGTTCCGTGACCTTTCCGGAAAACTTGGGCTGGTGCATCAACGCTGTCCGCATCGGCTGGCCTCGCTGGAGTACGGCAGGTGCGAGGAACACGGCATCCGCTGCTGCTACCACGGCTGGCACTTCGACACCGACGGCACCCTGCTCGACGCCCCCGGACAGCCGCCGCACCTCAACGACCGTCTCAAGCGCCGCGTCAAGCTGGGAGCCTATCCAGTCATCGAATACAAGGGGCTGATCTTCGGCTACATGGGGCCAATCGGGGAGATGCCGGAGTTTCCGGTGTTTGACGCAATGGCCTTCGAGGACATGGAGATGGTGCCCTATCAGGCTCCGTTCCGCTGCAACTGGCTTCAAGTTTTAGATGCCATTCTTGATCCGTTGCACACCAGTTTCCTGCATTCCAACATCGGACGAGTGCAGTTCTCCGAAGGCTTCGGGGAAGTCGGGCAGATGGACTTTTTTGAAAAAGACACTTGGCTGCTGGGCGTGAACACCCGACGTGTGGGCGAGCATGTCTGGCTGCGGGTCAACGAGCTCGTGCTTCCGAACTTCACGCAAGCGGGCAGTGCCTTTGCAGCGGATGGGACGCAACGCCGCCTCTACGGACGCAGTTCCTTCACGCGCTGGGTGGTCCCGGTGGATGACGAAAACACACTGGCCATCGCCTGGGCGAACTTCGGAGAGCGCGGCGATCCTCCGGAATGGAACACGCAGGAAGGCCCGGAACTCATCGAGCAGGGCGAGGTCTTTGACCGCACTTACGAGCAGCGTCAACGCTCGCCCGGAGACGCGGAAGCCACTGAGGGCATGGGCCGTATCACCGTGCATCAGAACGAAAACCTCGTCAGCAGCGACCGAGGCATCACGCTGATGCGCAAACGGTTGCGTGAGCAAATCCGGGCGGTGCAAAACGGAAAATCCCCGGCGCGAGCCACTGCAACCAACTCTGGTGCAATTCCGACCTATGGCGGGGACACCGTGCTGCGCATTCCCTGCGAGGATACTCCGGACGAGTCGGAAGCCCTCAGCCAGTTTGCCCACGAGTTCATGGAAATGCAATACGAGGCGGACGACTTGAACGAGGACGAACGGATGCGCTTCGTCTGTGAAAAATTGACCGAACTGGAAGCACAGGTTGCCCAACAACCTTGAGAAAAAGCCACCATGACCGACAAGCTCCGTATTCACATCAAGAACAACCACGCCTCGCCGGACACCTTTCCACCGACGATTGAGGGCGAGGAAGTCTTCACCATCACCGAGGAACGGTTTCAGGCGGCTTGCAAGCGTCATCCTGCGGTGGCCGGGCAGGTGGAGGCGTTCATTGATTGGGATTTGGATCATTTCGCCGAGTCCATGCAGACCGCCGAGGTGCTGGTCACTTGGGATTTCCCGACCGAGCATCTGGCCGAGGTTGCGCCGAAGCTCAAGTTCATCCACATCATCGGCGCGGGCGTGGAGCATCTTTGCCCGATGGACTGGGTGCCAGAGGGCGTGCAGGTGGTCAACAACCGGGGGGTTCACGCCGCCAAGGGAGGCGAGTTCGGACTGATGGCGGTGCTGATGCTCAACAGCCAGATTCCGGCGATTGTGGAAAACCAGCGCCGCACTCATTGGGAATCGCTCTACTCCAGTCCGGTCGCAGGCAAGACCGTGGTGGTGATCGGGGTCGGCAACATCGGTGGGGCTGCCGGACAGCAGTGCGCGGGGTTGGGCATGGAGGTGATCGGCATCAGTCGGCACGGAAAGCCCGTGGAGGGCTTCAGCGAGGTGCGGACTCCCGATGCGTTGCCGGACGTGTTGCCAAGGGTGGATTTTGTGCTGATGGCCACCCCTTGGACTCCGGAAACCGCAAACCTGCTCGACCGTGAAATGCAAAGCCTGATCAAGCCCGGTGCCGGGATCATCAACGTGGGACGTGCGGGAACGATGGACTATGACGCGCTGGTGGACCACCTCAACAGCGGACACTTTTCGGGCGCGATCCTTGATGTGTTTGACCCGGAACCCCTGCCCCCGGAATCGCCCCTGTGGACCACTCCAAATTTGCTCGTCATGCCCCACATTTCGGCGGATGACGGCAACACCTACGTCGAGATGACGCTGGAACTCGTGTTCCAGAACCTGAAGCGATTGTTCAACGGGCAGGACTTGATCAACGTCGTGCGCCCGGAATTGGGCTACTGAGAGGCCTGTTGGGGGCCAATGGCCTCAAGCTCGTCATTCCGGATGGAGCGGAGTGCAGACCCATAATCTAGAGCAAACGGCCGTGTGGCTGGATTCCCGTCTATGCGGGAATGACAACAGAAACGAAGACCATTCATGCTGTGAGGTCTCCCGCACACAAACGATCGAGGAAGTCTTTCCAAGGAAGGATGGTGAGGCCATCCACCGTCCGGGGGCGGGGTTCGCAACAAACCATGAGGTAGTCCCGGAGCAGACCTTCCTCTCGCAGGGCGCGGAGTCCCCGCAAATCCCGTTCGCCCACCGTCTCCTTCCCCTTGACTTCTATCGCCGTCGTGTCGTTGAGGATGAAGTCCACCTCGAAGCCCGAAGTTGAACGCCAGTAGTGTAGCGAGCCGCTGCCGGAGTAGTCGAGGTGCGAGCGCAGTTCATGGAAAAGGTAGGTTTCAAATGCCTCGCCGAACGCGGGCGACCGCTCACGAATCTCGCCTTGATGCCTCAAGGTCCGCACGACCCCGGCATCAAAAAAATAGAACTTCGAGGTGGTGATGGGCTTCCTGCGGACACCGCGCTTCCAGGCCGGGAGGGAATGGGCGAGCAGCGTGTCTTCGAGAATCCTGAAGTATTCCTGAACCGTACTCCGGGGCACTTGCGCATCGTTGGCGATGTTGGCGTAGTTGAGCAGCGTCCCGTTGCAGAGGGCCGCGACTTCAAGGAAGCGGCTGAAGGCCGGAATGTTGCGGGCCAGTCCTTCGGCGGCGATCTCCTCCTGCAAGTACATGCCGACATACGCTGCGAGGTCCTGTTCAGGCTCGTCCGAAAAATGGATGGAGGGCAGCAGCCCGTAGTTGAGGGCGTGCAGCAGGTTGAACTCCGGCAGTTCCTTCCGAACAAACGGATGCAGGGTCAAGGGCCGCGCCCGACCGCCGAGCAGGTTCACCCCGCCTCGACGCAACTTCCGGGAACTCGAACCCGTCAGCAGAAACCGCAACCCGCGCTCCTCGATGAGCAGATGCACCTCGTCAAGAAGTTGCGGGAGCTTCTGGATTTCGTCAATGACCACGGTTTGCTCCACACCCACCAGTTCTTCCCGCAGCCGTGAAGGACGCTGGCTCAGCGCAAGATACACCTGGCTGTCCAGCAGATTGTAAACCACCGAGTCGGGCAACTCATGCCGGATCATGGTGGATTTCCCCGTCTGCCGGGGGCCGTAGAGGAAGTGGGACTTGGAACGCAACTTCTCTTTGAGGTCCAATAACCGTGAAATGTAAGTTTGCTGCATGGTGTCAATCGCCTGTATTTTCGGCAATTATTATGATATTTGCCGAAACGAATGTCAATGGTCTTGGATTCATTTGTGAAAACAACGCATCCCAAACTTGAGCTTGACAAGGCCCCGGCAAATGGATTAGGTTCTCTTTTTACGCTTCCGGAGGAGGACGGGCCTGCTCTGGGATTTCCAAAACGAGCATCAAAGGAACAATCATGAGACTGAAGAAACTGCTGACGGGCACCGCGCTGCTGCTGGCCTTTTTGCCGTGGGACGCCTTCGCGGCCAAAGAAATCCGCATCGGGGTGATCTACCCCCTGAGCGGCAACTTCGCGGCGGCGGGTCGCCAGCTGCGGGCGGGTGCGGAGCTGGCCGCCGAGATCGCCAACAAGTCCATGAACTTGGGCATGACGATGGCGAAGAATCAGGGCATCCAAAGCATGGGCGGGGCGAAGATCACGCTCATCTTCAAGGACCACGAGGCCAACCCGACGCTGGGGGCCGACCTTGCCAAGAAGCTCATTCTTGACGACAAGGTGGACGGCCTGATGGGGTCGTACCACAGTTCGGTGACGAAAACCGTCAGTGCGGTCGCCGAGCAATACGGCGTGCCGATGATCAACGGAACCTCGACCTCTCCCGCGCTCACCACACGCGGCTTCAAGTGGTTCTGGCGCACGACCCCGCACGACAAGTGGTTCACCAAGGATCTCTTCGAGCTGATCAAGGGCTTGCACGAAGGCAAGGTCCGGGGCGTGAGCGCGGTTTCCAAGAGCGACCTTGGCAAGATTTCTGCCGCCTGCGAGAAGACCGAATGGGGATCGCACGTCTGCTCGCTGATCAAGGGCTTTGCGGGAGAGTACGGCCTGAAGCTGCGTAAGTCCATGCTCTATTCTGCCAAGACCGCCGACCTCTCCAGCGAGGTGCGCTCGCTCAAGAACTCCCGTCCGGACGCGATGCTCTTTGCGTCGTACACCTCGGACGCGATCCTGATGATGAAAACCCTCAAGGCGCAGAAGGCCCACGCCAAGCTGATTTGGGGGCAGAACGCTGGATTCGAGAAACCGGAGTTTGTGAAGACCCTTGGGGATGCGACCCTCGGAGTGCTGACCCGGACGGTGTTCCTGCCCAAGGTCGTGGAGATTAAGCCCATCGCCGGAGCGGTGAACAAAATGTACCGCGAGCGTGCCGGAGTGGATTTCAACGGCGCGTCGGCGCGGGCCTTCACGGGCTTGCAGACGTGGGTGCATGTGCTGGAAAGCGCAGGCTCCTCCAGTCCCGCCGCCATCCAGAAGGCCGCCAACGCCCTCCACATTTCCGGAAAGGAACTGGTGGTGCCGTGGGCGGGCATCAAGTTTGCCACCACGGGTGACGAGATTGGCCAGAACACGATGGGGTCCGGCCTCGTCGGGCAGTACCAGAAGCAGAGTGACGGTTCCATTGCGCTGGAGATTGTCTATCCGTTTGATGTCGCTTCGGCAGACATGATCTATCCCCTGCCCTCGTTCTGATGGGGAATCCCTCTCTCCTCGCGGGGAGGGGGATTTTCGGGGAATTTCAAGACAACACGGAGAGTCCGAACCGCGTTCCCTGAGTGCGGGATTCGGACTCCTGAACTCTTTTTTCACAAGCATGGATTGGTGTTTCGTGTGGTTCACAGGCCATCGCCGTTCGGCTTCGACAGGTTGTAGCTCGTGGACATCCTCCTAAGCTCGCTGGTTGCGGGTCTGCTCTTCGGCTCCGTGATCGCGCTGGTCGCGTTGGGGTTGACGATCATCTTCGGCGTGATGGACATTGTCAACTTCGCGCACGGCGAGTTCCTCATGCTCGGCATGTACACGGGGCTGATCACTTCCGAGTTCACGGGGATTGACCCCGTGCTCACCCTGCCCGTTGCGGCCTTTGTCGGCTTCGTGTTGGGAGCGGTCTGCTATTCCGGGTTCGTCAAGTTCCTGCTGCGCGGGCCGATGATCGCGCAACTGCTGGGCACCTTCGGCCTCATGCTGCTGTTGCGCAACCTCGCCCTGCTGATCTTTGGTCCGGAGGACCGGGCGGTGATGTCGGGGGTGCTGGTGGGCCGCAGCTTCGATCTTGGCATGGGCGTGATCATCCCGGCGACCAAGCTGGCGGCGGCTGTGATTTCGGTGCTGGCCTTTGTGGGAGTCTGGTTGCTCATCAACCGCACCCGGCTGGGCAAGGCGCTCAAGGCGACCTCCCTCAACGCGCAGGGCGCCCGCTACATGGGCATCCCGACGGAGCGGATGAATGCGCTGGCGTGGGGCATCGGCGGGGCCACGGTCATGGTCGCCGGGGCGATTCTCGTCAACTTCTGGTCGGTCACGCCCTTTGCCGGACTGCTCTTCACGATGATGGCCTTTGCGATTGTCGCGCTTGGCGGCTTCGGCAGTGTTCCGGGAGCCTTCTTCGCAGGACTCGTGGTGGGGCTGATCACGGAGCTTCCGGGCTTCTGGGATTTCGTCACCTACACCTTTGAGGTCGAGTGGATGTACGACGTGCCGATGACCTCCTTCAAGTACATGTGGGTCTATGTCGCCTACTTTGTGATCATGGTTGCAAGGCCACGAGGATTGTTCGGATGGAAGCTCTAAGAAACGCCTGCAATTTTTCCGATTTCCCGCGCAGCGACCTGACGGTCGTGGGGGTAGTAGCGGTGGGGCTGGTGAGCTTTCCGCTCTTCCCGCATTCGTCGTTCGCAATGGCGACGATGATCCAGTTCCTGATGTTCTCGCTCTACGGCATGGGCTGGAACACCATCGGCGGCTACGGCGGTCAGGTGGACCTCGGCAAGGCGCAGTACGTTGGCATCGGCGCGTACACAACGGCGGTGCTGTTGATCCGCTGGGACATCCCCTTCTGGGTCTCCATGCCCATCGGCGTGGTGCTGGCGGTGGCGTGGTCGTTCATCATCGGCTACCCGCTCTTCCGCTTGCAGGGGCACTATTTCGCCATTGCGACGATCGCCACCTCGCTCGTCCTCAAGGACCTCTTCGAGGTCTGGGAGTTCGTGGGCGCCTCGCATGGGCTGGAAATCTCGCCGATCCTCTACACCTCCCCGGACTTCCTGCGGCTCTTCTTCCGTGAGGACGTGTACTACTACTACGTCCTGCTCGGCTTCTTCTTTCTCGGCATCCTCTACATCAACTGGTTCCGCAAGTCCCGGCTTGGCTACCAGCTACGTTGCATCAAGGACAACGAGGCCGTGGCCCGCTCGCTCGGCATCAACGTGCATCTCGCCAAGGTCAAGACCTACGCCATCGCCACCGGCTTCGTCAGCGTGATGGGTTCCTTCCATGCGTGCTACATCAAGAACATCGAGCCGGAGGACACCATGAGCCTCGACATCTCCATCCTCATCGCGCTCATGGCGATGCTTGGCGGGGCGGGGTCGTTGTGGGGGCCGATCATCGGGGCGGGCATCCTCATCCCGCTCAAGAGCTACCTCAAGGACTGGCTCGGCGCGACCTCCGGGCTGATGGGCATTGACCTCATCATCTACGCCGCCATCATCATGCTCATCTCCGCAACCGAACCTCGGGGCATCTGGGGTATCATCGAGCGGCTGCGGCGGCGCGGGAGCAAGTGATGGCGCTGCTGGAGGTCAACGGACTCACCAAGGACTTCGGAGGGTTGCGGGCCAACGAGGACGTTTCGTTTGCGCTCGACTCCGGGGAGGTGCTGGGCCTCATCGGTCCCAACGGCGCGGGCAAGACCACGCTCTTCAACTGCCTCACCGGGCATCACTCTCCCACCTCTGGAACCGTCCGCTTCAACGGTGAGGATGTCACCAAGCTCCCCGCCCACGAGATCGCACGGCGCGGCATGGCGCGGACCTTCCAGATTTACGCTGCCTCCGGAGACCTCACCGTGGAGGACAACGTGATGGTGGGCTGCTTCCTGCGCACCTCCTCCCGGAGCGCCGCCCTCAAAAAGGCGGAAGCCGTGCTGGGCCTGCTGAACCTGTCCGAACTCGCCAGCGTCCTCGTCAGCGAACTCCCGGTCGCCGCCCAAAAGCGCGTGACGATGGCCACTGCGCTGGCGACTGACCCCAAACTGCTGTTGCTGGACGAGGTGGCCGCCGGACTCAATCCCGGTGAGATCGAGGAGATGCTGGGGCACATCCGGCACGTCCATCAGGAACTCGGCGTGACCGTCATGCTCATCGAGCATGTCATGGAACTCGTGATGACCGTCAGCCAGCGCGTGATCGTGCTGGACTATGGACGCAAGATCGCCGAAGGCGCCCCGGACGTGGTGGTCAACGACCCCCGTGTGATTCAGGCGTACTTGGGCGAACGGTACGTTCAGGA
>CAZQXS010000008.1:39130-53692 GCA_964597275.1 uncultured Pseudomonadota bacterium
TGCTCGAAATTGACAACATCAAGGTCCGTTATTCGGGACTCGCTGTGCTGCAAGGGGTCTCCGTGCAGGTGGGCGAGGGCGAGACGGTGGGGATCGTCGGCTCGAATGGGGCCGGGAAGTCCACGCTGCTGCGGGCGGTGATGGGCACCCAGCGGGTGTTTGAGGGAGCGATCCGGTTTCGGGGGGAGCCGATTCACCAACTCCGCACAGAAACCATCGTGCGCAAGGGCATCGTCTATGTCCCGGAGGAGAAGATGCTCTTCAGTCCGATGACTGTGGAGGAAAACCTGCTGATGGGCGGCTACTCTCTTGGGGAGGACACCAGAGTTCAGGAGAACTTGGAGGCCATGTACGAGCTGTTTCCGCGCCTGCGTGAACGTCGGCAGCAGGCCGCTTCCACGCTTTCCGGAGGGGAGCAGCAGATGCTCGCCATCGGGCGCGGGTTGATGTCCGAACCCAAGCTGCTGATGCTCGACGAACCCTCGCTGGGGCTGGCCCCCAAGCTGGTGGACGAGGTGCTGGAAACGGTGGCCCGCCTCAAGCAGCGGGGCATCACCATCGTGCTGGTCGAGCAGAACGTGCGGGAAGCCCTTGACCTTGCCGACCGCGCCTATGTCCTGCAAACTGGACGCATCGTTGCTGAGGGCACGGGGACCGAACTCCAGCAAAGCGACCGCTTCCGCAGCGCGTTTCTGGGAATATGAATGTAAAAGCACGGATTGGCGCGGACATTGGCGGCACGTTCACGGATGTGGTGCTGGAAATCGCAGGCGTGCCGCACGGTGTCAAGGTGCTGACGCGCCACGATGCTCCGGAGGAAGGAGTGCTGGAGGGCGTCCGGGAAGTCTTGGGCATGGCGAACTGTCGGGCAGAGGACGTGGGTTTGGTCATTCACGGAACCACGCTCGCCACCAACGCCCTCATCGAGCGCAAGGGGGCTTGCACCGCCCTGATCACCACGCAAGGCTTCCGGGACACACTCGAAATGGGCACCGAGAGCCGCTTCGAGCAGTACGACCTTTTCCTGAAAAAACCGGAACCGCTCATTCCGCGTCACCTGCGCTTTCCTGTTCCTGAACGGCTGGATGCTCAGGGCGAGGTGCTGCTTCCGCTGGATGAGCAAGCCGTCGAGGCACTGATTCCGGAGTTGCAACGCAAGGGGGTGGAAAGCGTGGCGGTGGGACTGCTGCACAGCTTCGTGAACCCCCGGCACGAGCGACGCATCCACGAAATCCTTCAGCACTGCCTTCCCGAACTCCGCATTAGTCTCTCTTCGGAAGTCTCCCCGGAAATGCGCGAGTACGAGCGCTTTTCCACGACCGCCGCCAACGCCTACATCCAGCCGCTGATGGCGAGCTACCTCCAACGCCTCGAACAGCGGCTTCAGGAATCCGCGCTGGCCTGTCCACTTCTGCTGATGCTTTCCGGCGGAGGTTTGGCAACCTTGGACACGGCCATGCGTTTTCCAATCCGACTGGTCGAATCCGGCCCGGCGGGAGGGGCGATCTTTGCGGCGGATCTGGCAAGGCGGTGTGGCCTGGACCGCGTGGTTTCGTTCGACATGGGCGGCACGACCGCAAAACTCTGCCTCATTGACGACGGCCAGCCTCAGAGCGGGCGGCACTTTGAGGTCGCCCGTATCTACCGTTTCAAGAAGGGCAGCGGCTTGCCCTTGCGGATTCCGGTGATTGACATGGTGGAAATCGGCGCAGGTGGCGGTTCCATCGCGCAGGTGGACGACCTCAAGCGCATCACGGTGGGACCGGAAAGCGCAGGGTCCGACCCCGGCCCGGTCTGTTACGGAAAGGGCGGAGCGCAACCCACCGTCACCGATGCCGACCTGAGTCTGGGCCGCATTGATGCCCAGCAGTTTTCCGGGGGGCGCATCACGCTGGAGGCAAACGCGGCGAACGCGGCACTCGCGGAACACGTCGGCAGCGCACTGAATCTTTCCGAAACGCTGGCGGCCTTTGGGGTCAGTGAGGTGGTGGACGAGAACATGGCCAGCGCGGCACGGGTTCACGCCATCGAAAGCGGCAAGCGTCTGGACGACCGCACCCTGATCGCCTTTGGAGGGGCGGCCCCGCTCCACGCCGCCCGACTTGCGGAGAAGCTGGGCATCGGGCGGGTGCTGGTTCCCGTCAGTGCGGGGGTTGGCTCTGCCGTTGGTTTTTTGCGGGCACCCGCCGCCTACGAAATCGCCCGCAGCTTCTACCAACGCTGGACCGCCCTTGACCTTGCTGCCATCAACCAGATGTTTGCGGAAATGCAGTCGGTTGCCCACGAGGTCGTGCGGCAATGCGCTCCGGAAGGTCTGCTCCACGAAGAACGCCTCGCCTACATGCGCTACCTCGGCCAGGGACACGAAATCGTGGTGCCCGTGCCGGAAAAACCCTTGGACGCGGCGGACTTGCCCGTACTCCAGCAAGCGTTTGAAACCGCTTACGCGATGCAGTACGGACGCACGATTCCAGACGCAGAACCAGAAATCCTGAGCTGGTCCCTGCGGGTTTACGAAACGGATTTGGCGGCATCGGAAAACGAAGCACCGCAGGCGGACTCGTCCGAAGCTCCTGTCCCGGAAGGCACCCGCCAGTGGTTTGATCCGGAGGTCGAGCGGTTCGTGGCGGTCCCGGTTTTTCAAAGGAAATCCCTGATTTGCGGTCAACAGATTTCCGGTCCCGCCGTGATTGTGGAAACCGACACGGCCACGGTTGTTTCTGCGGTGTTTGCTGCGGAGGTTGATGCTTGGGGCAACCTTGTGCTGTCCCGCCAATCCACGGATTCCTGAGAAGAAAAATGTCCTCCGGCCTTTCGCAGATTCACCAGCAACTGATGTGGAACCGCCTGCTTGCGGTCGTGGAAGAACAGGCGCAGACGCTGATCCGCACCTCCTTCAGCACGACCGTTCGGGAGGCGGGCGACCTGTCCGCAGGCGTTTTTGACGAGCAGGGCCGGATGTTGGCCCAAGCGGTCACGGGCACGCCGGGGCATGTCAACTCGATGGCGGAATCCGTGTTGCACTTTTTGCGGAAAATCCCGCTGGAGACAATGCGCGAGGGCGACTGCTACCTCACCAACGATCCGTGGCTGGGCACGGGGCATCTGCACGATTTCACCGCCGTGACCCCCGCATTTCACCAAGGCAAGGCCGTGGGGCTGTTTGCATCCACCTCGCACGTCGTGGATGTCGGCGGACGGGGCTTTGGTCCGGACGCACATCAGGTGTTTGAGGAAGGACTCAACATCCCGATCCTGCCGCTGTTTCGTGCAGGCGTGGCGAACGAGGACTTGCTGGAAATCGTGCGGGCCAACGTCCGGGAGCCGTTGCAGGTGCGGGGCGATCTCTTTTCGCTGGCGGCCTGCAACGACGAAGGCTGCCGACGGCTTCAGGAGATGATGGCCGAATTTGGACTCGAAACGCTGGACGGCCTGACCCGGCACATTCTGGACACCTCCCGAAACACAACGCTGGAGCGGCTCGCCCGCCTGCCGCAAGGCTCGTGGCATCACACCCTTGATGTGGATGGCTACGACACCCCCGTGCATTTGGAGGCGACGCTGAATGTTTCGGCTTCCGGGGTGCATGTGGATTACGCGGGCACGTCTGCGGTCAGTGCCTTTGGGATCAATGTGCCCCCGGCCTACACCCGCGCCTACACCGCTTACGGCGTGAAGTGCGTGGTGGCCCCGGACATTCCCAACAACGCTGGGTCGCTGGAACCCATCACCACGAGCATTCCTGTCGGGGCGATTCTCAACGCCCAACCTCCTGATCCAGTGGCCATCCGCCATGTGTTGGGGCACATGCTCCCGGATTTGCTGCTGGGCTGCCTGCATCAGGCGGTTGAGGAACTGCCGGAAATGATGGAGGACGACGAAACCGAAACCGATCCGTTCCGCTTGGGAATGCCCGCCGAAGGGGCCGGAAGCATTTGGAATCCGCAGCTTCGGGGCAGTCGCGCCTATCTCAAGGAGGTCGAGGGCGAGGTTCCGGAAGTCCCGGAGTTCAATGTCGTCACCTTCAACAGCGGCGGCATGGGCGGACGTCCGGGGCAGGATGGGCTTTCGGCGACCGCGTTTCCCAGCGGGGTGCGCACCATGCCCGTGGAGGCCACCGAAAACGTTGCTCCGGTGATCGTCTGGCGCAAGGAGTTGCGCAACGGCTCCGGAGGGGCCGGACGCTGGCGCGGAGGCCTGGGGCAGTTGATGGAAATTGGCGGAAGGGGCGGAGCGCCGTTCAACGTCCTTGCCATGTTTGACCGCGTGCGGCATCCCCCGCGTGGACGCGACGGAGGGCACGACGGAGCCGCTGGGCGGGTCCGCTTGGCTTCTGGAAAGCTACTCAACCCCAAGGGTGAGCAAACGATTCCTCCGCACGACCGCCTCGTGATGAAACTTCCGGGAGGGGCGGGATTCGGGAACCCCCTCGACCGCGACCCCGAACAGGTCGCAGAGGACGTGCGCAACGGGGTGATCACCCCAGCATCAGCCCGCACGGACTACCGCGTGGCCCTCCACGAAGATGGTTCGCTGGATCTGGAAACCACCGCCAACCTCCGTAGTTCCTGACTGAGGTTTCTGCACCGCCTCTCTCACGCTTCCGTAAAGGCGATCTGAGTTGCCCTTTGTTGTGGCATCGTCCTACAATGCCCGATACAGGAGATCCGACAAGAGGCGCAAACGAGTAGCCCGAAAATCCGGTGCGGCTCTCCACCCCTTTAGCTAGTTCAGAGACGAAGCATGGCGCAGGCCTTTCACAAAACCAATTTCGGTAGCATATGCGAAGACTTTGGGGTTGCTTCAAAAAGCGGCGCGATCGGAAGCTGTTGAGCAAGAGCTTGGCAACTTGACAACAGAGCGCAAGAAATTGGTCACTCAAGTCAGTCGCTATGCGAGGGATGCAGGCTTTCGGCGAAACGTCTTGGATGCCTATGAGAATCGTTGCGCGGTCACTCGCACTCAATTGAAGCTGGTGGAAGCTGCGCACATTCTTCCAGTGGCTTCTGAAGGAAGCAGTGATCATGTTTCCAATGGAATCGGACTTTCGCCCACCATGCACCGTGCCTATGATGCAGGACTGATCTTCTTGGACGAAGCATATTGCATGCGATTGAACAAGAGCAAAGCCAAAGAATTGCAGAAGCAAAACTTGGATGGAGAGCTAAATCGGCTTTGCTCCTTTTTGGATCAGTCCATTCATCTTCCCAAGCAAAAAACTCAACACCCCGACCCTGAGTTTATCCGCCGAGCCAATCAATATCGTCGCATTCCCCATTACTGCTGAACTCATGGCACCATCCCCCATAGTCCGGCGAACCCCGTGATGAAAAAGCAAAAAGCCCTGACGCACGTGGATACGCGCATCAGGGCTTGGAGCATTGGGGTGGAGGAGGCGGTGTTTCAGGGGTGATGCCGAACGACCGGCCCACCGCCCCCTCCAAATCGGTGGGATCAGGCTGCGGCTTCGCTGCCCTCTTGTTCCGGGTGGAACTGGTCGGCTTCGGTGGAGTCCTTCAGCGCGGCGGTTGAGGACTCGCCGCCTGCGATGGTGTTCTGCACCTGATCGAAGTAGCCGACCCCGACGAAGCTTTGGTGCTTGACGGCCCGGAAGCCTTCCTCTTGCAGGGCGAATTCGCGCTGCTGGAGTTCGCTGAACGCCCCCATGCCGCGTTCCTTATAACCCTTGGCGAGTTCGAAGGTGGCGGTGTTGAGCGCGTGGAACCCGGCCAGCGTGATGAACTGGAACTTGTAGCCCAGCTCGCCAATCTGCTGCTGAAAGGTCTCGATGGCTTTCTCGTCGAGGAACTTCCGCCAGTTGAAGGAGGGCGAACAGTTGTAGGCGAGCATCTTGTTCGGGTACTTCTCGCGGATGGCTTGCGCGAACTCACGGGCCTCACCAAGATCCGGAGTCGAGGTCTCACACCAGATCAAGTCGCAGTGCGGAGCGTAGGCCAGTCCGCGGGCAATGGCGCTTTCCAGCCCGCCCTTGACGCGGTAGAAGCCTTCCGCCGTGCGCTGGGCCGAGGAGATGAACGGATGGTCGCGCTCATCCACGTCGCTGGTAAGCAACTGAGCGGCCTGCGCGTCGGTGCGGGCCAGCAGCACGGTCGGCACGCCCATGACATCGGCGGCGAGACGGGCCGCATTGAGCTTGCGGATGAACTCGGAAGTCGGCACCAGCACTTTCCCGCCAAGGTGGCCGCACTTCTTCTCGGATGCCAACTGGTCCTCGAAGTGAACACCGGAGGCTCCGGCCTCAATCATCGCCTTCATCAACTCATAGGCATTCAGCACCCCGCCAAATCCGGCTTCGGCGTCGGCCACGATCGGGGCGAACCAATGCACGTCGTCGCGGCCCTCCATGTGTGCAATCTGGTCGGCGCGGGTGAAGGCGTTGTTGATGATCTTCACAACGGACGGCACCGAGTCCACCGGGTAGAGGCTCTGGTCCGGGTACATCTGTCCGGCGGAGTTGGCATCCCCAGCGACCTGCCAGCCGCTCAGGTAAATCGCCTGCAAGCCGGCCTGCACATGCTGCACGGCCATGTTGCCCGTGAGTGCGCCCAGCGTGTTCACATACGGCTCGTTGTTCAACAAGTGCCACAGGCGCTGAGATCCCACCTTGGACAGCGTGTACTCGACCTGAAGCGATCCCTGCAACTTCGCGACATCCTCGGCGCCATACGGGCGCTCCACTCCGGCCCAGCGGTCCTGATCCGCCCAGAACTGTTTGACCGACATGATCTGCTGATTCTTCGTCATTGCACTTTCCTTTGTTGAGTGTTGAGTTAAAGTTTTCGTTGTTGCTGCGAATGAGAAAAATCCCGATTCAGATGAAAGGGAAACACCCGTTCAGGGTGAGTGAGATTCCCCATAACGCACATCAGGCCGCCATGCGATTGCGCTCGATCCAGCCATCAACCAGAGCCACGGTCTTGTCCACCACGTCAGAGCGTCTGCCTTGTTGTGCGGCGATGGTTCTCACCAAATAATCCGCCCGCTCAATTCTCGTGACCCCCGCCCGCAAAGCCCGCGCTGTGGAGGACGGTTTCGAAAGGCCATTGGCGGCTTTGGCGTACTTCTCAAACGGGACCTGATCCGTTTCAGAGGCTCCCAAATGACCGCAGAGTTCGTTCACCCAGTTGTACACCGAACGTGATTTTTCCAGATCCGAGTGAATCGCGTCCCGGATGGAACACACGTCGTCCTGCTGCACGCAGCGATAGTTTCCCGCCAGCAGCATGCTCCACTTGGCGAGAGGCGTGAACACGGAATCATGCACCTTGAGCTTGACCGGGAGCTCGACCCAGTCCTCCCCGACCTGAAAACGGGCCGCTTCGATGTCCGCCTGCATTTGCTCCAGAATCGCGGAATGTTCTGCGGAATCGAAGCGGGAGACCTTGAAGTTCGTGGGCAAGCTGACCTGCAAGACATTCGGCCCCTCATCAGCAAGTCGGAACGCTTGCGGATCCGGACTGCAAAGCGTAATCAGCGCGGGGTCAAACCCATCCCAGACGGCAGGGTCGGTGTAGCATCGGCGGATCCCCTCAATATCAATTCCGGGGATACGGGCCAGATACGGCAGGGGGGGCATGTTCATGACCGACATGCAGGGAATCCGGCACTTGGCAACGGATGCCAGTAGCTCACCGACCTCTGGGGAGCCGTACTGGGGCTCCTGCATCGCGAGAACCACCAAATCAAATTCAGACACGTCAACCGATTCGGGAGTGGCCGCAGACAACGATCCGGGAAGACTTCTGGAGTCCACCTCGACAAGCCCGTCTCGCCCCTTGACCGGAAACCGCACCCGTGTTCCCTCGCGGTTGATCAACTCCGCATTTGTTTGCCGACAGACCAGAGTGACGGTGTGTCCGGCAAGCACTAGCTTGGTCGCCAAAAGAGAGCCGTAGGAGGCTCCCAGAATCAGTGTCTTGTATATCGTTGACATAAACCCTCCATGTATAGAGATGTTTCATTGAGGAAAAGAGACTCGCTCCTGACGAACTCAGTGAGCTTGATCCCCTCTTTGCGAATACTCTACTAGAAGAGAATTTTCATGTCAAGCGAAAATTCGCTAAAAATGAATTTTTTTATTATTTGGATAATTCGCTTATTGTGAAAATCTCGATTCTGGCGAAGTCGATTGCATTTGCGAAACGAGTCCGCTAGGCTGGTTAAGCCAGCAACTCAGCCGAGACAGGGGGAAATCATGTGGGGAGGCACCACGCTCAAGTACATCCTGGGGGTCAAGGTCCGGAATCACCGACAGGAGCGCGGACTGTCCCTCAAGGAACTCGCCGAACAGACTGGGCTTTCCGCCTCGTACATCAATGAAATCGAGAAGGGGCGCAAGTACCCCAAGGCGGAAAAGATTCTGGCGTTGTCGGAAGCCCTAGAGGTTTCCTACGACGATCTTGTTTCGCTCTCGCTCGACAAGAACCTTTCCCACATGACGGACCTCTTCTCCTCGTCCGTCCTCAATTCCTTCCCCTTCCAGCTCTTCGGGGTGCAGCTCGACAACGTGATGGACCTCTTCCTCGCTTCCCCCAAGAAGGCGGCGGCGCTGGTCTCCACCATCACGGAGGTGTTCCGGGCGTACGACATGGACGTGGAGCAGTTCTTCTTGGCGGCCCTGCGGGCGTATCAGGAGATGCACCACAACTATTTCGAGGATTTGGAGGAAGCCTCCGAAAAGTTCATGGAGTCTCAGGGCTGGCCCAGCTTTCCGCCGCCCAGCCGGGAGCAGTTGGAACAGGCGCTGCGGGATCGGCAGGGGCTGCGGATCGAGGAGACCGACTTTGACGAGTCCCCGCACTTGCAGGACCAGCGCTATGTCTTTCTGCCGGGACCGCCGCGTGTGCTGCTGATTCACAAACGCCTGCATCCCTACCAGCACAACTATCGCCTCATCCTTCAGCTTGGCTATGGCGAACTCGGGCTGAAGATGACCGCCCGGACATCGTCATGGCAGCGGGCGGAGTCGTTTGAGCAGGTGATGGAGCATTTCCGGGCGTCCTACTTCGCCGGGGCGCTCCTGCTCAACCGCTTTCAGGCCGAGGAAGATGCCACCCGGCTCTTCAGCCGCAAGACGTGGAGCGACGAAGCGCTGCTCAGCATCCTCGACAAGCACCAGATTACGGCAGAAACGCTCCTGCACCGCCTCAGCCAGTTGCTGCCCGGACTCTTCGACATCCGCGAACTGCACTTCCTGCGCTTTGACCATGAAGTGGGGAGCAACCGCTTCCTGCTGTCCAAGGAACTCAACATGCCGCGCAAGCTCGTTCCCAGCGGAGGGCGGCTCAACGAGCATCACTGCCGACGATGGCGGCCCCTCACCCTGCTCAAGGAGATTCCGAAATCCCGGTCGGCAGGCGAGCCGGAGTACTGGATCGGCTTGCAGCGCGTGCGTTTCATCGAAAGTGGGGAGGAGGTGCTGTTCCTTTCGGTGGCGCGGCGGCTTCGGATTGTCTCCGGACTCACCCGCAGCGTCACGCTTGGGCTTCGGGTGGACGAGGGGGTTCGGCAGCGAGTGCAGTTTTTGAGCGATCCGGCGATTCCCGTTGTGGAGGTCCACACGACCTGCGAGCGCTGTCCGCTGCCGGAGGGCGAGTGCGAAGCACGGAGTGCCCCTCCTGTGGTGTACCGTCGCGAACAGCGCAACCTTGGACGCGATCAGACCCTCGACGAGTTGACGAAGCTTTACAAAAAACGCTGAGTCGCGGTCAGAGCGGGAAGGCGTAGTTGAGGAAGAGGGTGTGGGTGACGGTGCCGCGCAGGTAGCCCGACTTGCCTCCGGCCAGCGCATCGAAATTGCGGGAAACCGCCGTCCGGAACAGCAGCAGCATGCGGGGCGTGGCGAAGTAGGCCGCCCCCGCGCCCAGCGCGAGTCCTTGGTCTTTGACGGTTTTGGAAGAGGTGGCCCCCAACTCGATCCGCGCCAGTTGCACGCCTCCGCCAAGGTGGAGGTAGAATCCGGGCTGTTGCCGCACGAGCCAATTCCCCCAAAGGGCGTGGCGCTCGATGCTGAGTCGGGTGCTGGATTTTCCGTCCATCGTCAGCGTGTGCCGGCTCTCCACCAGGTCCACGTCCCGCAGGTATTCGTAGGACCAGTTGCCGTCCCACAGCCCGACGTTGAAGGCCGCGCCGTTGCCCAGCACATCGTCGCTGGTGACACTTGGGTTGTCCTTCAGGCTCAGTTCCAACTGCCGCACCCCGATTCCAAAATACACCCCAAAATCCTGCCAGCGCCGTTGCCCGGAAAGGTAATCCGGCTGCGGAAGCACCGGAGTGGACTCAAGGCTGAGGCGTTCCAACTCCGTGAGCGGTTGCGGCTCAGGAGTCGGTTCTTGCCCGTGAGGAGAGGTTGGGGCCAGCACGAGCAGCACGCCCGTCACCAGCACGAGCAGGAGATTCCGGTGAGTTCCCATGGCTATTTTCCGTAACCCACTTCCTCGTAGCCCAGCAGGGGCGAGCGGCTGCGACCCCGGCTTTGTTGCAGCAAGGTGCTTTCCGGCAGGGGAACGTTCCCCAGCGAGACATTGACGAGAAAGCTGCGGTTGATGTACTCTTCCGAACGGCCTCCGAGGGTGACGGTCTCCACGTCCTCCTGCAAGCGCAGGGCGATGCGCCAGCAGTCCGGGGTGTATTCGAGGGAGACCGTGTCCGAGATCAGCCGCCGCCTGCGGGAGGTGGACTGCGGGTCGAGGTCGAATTTCCCGGAATATCCAAAGGTGAGGTCGTCGCTGTATTCGACGGTTTGGCTGAACCCGAAGGTTTTTTCCTTCTTGTAGGTCACGCCGTAGGGGGTGACGTACTGGAAGGCGTTGTCCCGAAAGTTCACCGAGGCGCGGTTGTGGGTGCCTTCCCCCACCTTGGCGGAGACTCCATACTCCACAATGCGGGCGTGCTGGTGGTGGTAGCGGTTGTAATAGCCGAGCGAAAGCCCCGGGCCTGGCGAGACCTCAAGCTCCAGCCGCAGCGGGAGCAACGGCGATCCGGCTTCGGTTTCGTCGCCCAGCGGGACTGGCCCCGCCGCTTGAAATCCGGGGTCTTCCTTGAGGAAGTCGTAGCGTTGAATCAGGCTCAGGCTGCCGAGCTTGCGGGCGGTGCCCTCCTGTTCCCCGTGGGAATAAACCCCGCCGCCACGGGGCGTGGGGCCAAGCTCGATTTGCGCGAGGACGAGGCGTTCCACCTCCGGATCGTAGTCCTCTCCCATGACCGTGTGCAGGGCTTCCACAAAATCCGCCTGATTGGGGAACGTTCGACCCCGCAGGCGTTCCAGCCGCCGCAGCATTTCGGCATCCAGGTTCGTGCGCCGCAAGCGCGTCATGGCTCGGCTGGAGAGCCGGACGCTGCGAACGTACACCCGTGGCTTGACGAGCAGGACGTTCTCCAGCCGCAAGGTCGCCAGCCGGCGAGTGGCCAGATTGCCGCCAAACGGGGGTGCGGCGTTCCGGAAGGTCTGCTCCTTGTCCTCGATGTACTCGTACTTCAGGCGGGGGGTGATGGTGTGCTTGAGACGGCTGAAAATCCCGGAGTCCCGGCGGTAAACGCGGGCAAGGCTGGTGTTCAACTCGGCCTCTGCCGTGGTCACGTCGAAGCTGTAGCGCCCGGAACTGCCCGCAACGTCCGGGTCGTTGACCTGATAGGCGGAAATGCGCTTGCCCACCCCCACGCTGCCTTGAAACAGCTCAAAGATCGGAAAGCGGGTGCGCAGGTTGGGATCGAACAGGACGGCGTTTCCGTCGTAGCCGCTGATGCGCTCGTAGTGGATCAGGGCGCCGCTGACGCTAGTTTCCCACTTCGACACTCCGAAGGAGCCGAGCTTGGAGCCGAACTGGTAGCGCAGGGCGGGCTGTTCCTGCACCCACGTCTTGTCCAATTCGTGGTTGAGCAGTGCCGTCTCTTTGAACACTCGCTCCTGAGTGGTGGAGTAGGTGGCGCTGCCCAAGGGGAACTGGCGGTTGACGGAGAGGAAAAACCGCTGTGCGAGGTTTTTGCTGGGGTTGCGGATGCCCTCGTACTCGCGGTGGAACTGGCTGTCGCTGTAGGTGAGTCCGGAAAGGCTGAGGCGGCTGCTGCGGTCGAGCTGCTGGCCGTGGGTTGCGGCGAGCTTGAAGCGCTGCGGGGTCAGTTCCCCTTCGGTCACGCTTGCGGTGTCGCGGTTCCCGGACTCCTCGGCGGCGTTGCGTCGGATGGTCTCGAAATACCGTTGCACGGACAGCGACCCCGTCATGCCCTGCGTGTACGCATAGTGATAGTCGAGCGTGAGGCCGGACCCTCGGTTCTTCACCCATTCCGGGGTCACAGTCAGGTCATGCTCCGGGTCAATCGCCCAGAAGTACGGCAGGCCGAAGCGGAGTCCGAGGTCGTAGCGCCGTGCGCTGCTGTGGGTGACGACGAGCTTGGGGGGCAGGATGCCGGACTTGCGCTTGCGGACGGTGGGCCAGGCCACGAAGGGCGAATAGAACACCGGAACTCCCCGGATGCGGACGAGCGTGTTGGTGGAGGTCGCAAAGTTCTCCAGATAGTAATCCACCGTGCTGCCCTCCACCACCCAAAACGGAGACTTGGGATCACAGGTGGTGAAGGTGCAGTTTTCCGCCTGAAAGTGCGTTTTGGAAACCCGCCTGAGCCGATCCGCCTTGAGGCGGGTGCCTTGCCGCAAGTCGAGCAGTTCCGCCTGCTCGATGGTCGCCGTGCGGTCGGCGAGGTTGAAAGTCAGGCGTTCCCCGGCAACAATCGTGTCGCCCTCCGTGATGCGCACCAAGCCCTCGGCGGTGATCATGCGCTGGCTGGGGTCGTAGGTCAGCAGCTCGCCCTCGATGGTGGCCTCGCCGTAAGTGACGATGGCGTCTTGGTACTGAAGGGTGTTGGTCGCCGGATCGAGGGTGTAGCCGGAGGTCCGGATCTGCACACGATCTGGAAGCTGGGCGAAGGCGGACAGGCTGAGCAGGCCAAGCCCCATGAGCATCAGCAGCGCCTTCCGGAGCATTTGCATCAAACCGGGCAATTTCGTGAGTGAGAAGTCAGGTGAGACGACGCAGAGGTGAATCGGTGCAGAGGTTTCATGCTAACGGGCACGGATGCAGTTGCAATCCGTTTGGCAGGCCTCCGGCGCATCGGCATGGATTTTCCCGGCAGGGTGTGGTAATTTGAAGCAACTCAACCACCCTTGGCTTGCTTGGAGGCCCATGCTTCGTCTATTGATTCCCTTTGTCGCCCTCGTGTTCCTGCTCCCGTCCGCGCTTCCGGCGCAAACCATGCTTAAGACCGAGTCGATCCGGCAAAAGCTGTTCGACCGCATGGGGCAGCGTGACCGCAACGAGAAGCAGGATCCCATCGAACTGCCGCATTTCGAGGGGGTCTTCAGTCGCGCCACCGATTCCGAAAGCGTGTGGGTGCGCATTGACAATCGGCGGGAGTTCCGCAAGTGGACCTACAAGCTCTCCAAGGGCAGCCTGAGCCTGCCCCGGCAGGAGGTGCGGGTCTATCTCGATTTCGTCTCCCCCAAGCTCTCGGTCAGCCACGGCAAGGAGTTCAACCGCCGCTTCCTGAAGTGGGTCACCGACTCCCTCACCAAAACCTTCTACAACCGGAGGGTGCGCGTGGATTACGAGTACTCCGAGCGGTTGTCCCGGCTCAACGGAATCGTCCTCGCGGCAGACACGAGCATCAACCAGTGGATGATCCGCAACGGCATGTCGTTCTACCTGCTGCCCGAAAAGCCGCCCGCCGAGCATGGCGAGCTGCTTGCCGCCGAAAAAGTGGCCCAGAAGAAGGGCGTGGGGCTTTGGAAGCCGGAACTGCAAAAGCAGTAACGTCGCACTCCTCCTTCAACTCGTTTGGTCTCATGCCCGATTCATCGGTTGCCGACGCGCTTGCCGCCATCCAAGCTCGCATTGCCGAAGCCACCCGCCAGTCCGGACGGCCCACCGAGGCCGTGCGCCTGATTGCAATTTCCAAAACCAAGCCGCCGGAACTGCTGCGCGAGGCCATCGCGGCAGGACAAGTGGTGTTCGGGGAGAACCGCATGCAGGAAGCCTTGGACAAGATGGAGGCACTGTCCGATGCGCCCAACCTCGAATGGCACCTCGTCGGGCACTTGCAGAAGAACAAGGCGAAGTTTTGTCCGGGACGCTTCCACTGGTTGCACTCCGTGGACTCTGCGGACCTCGTCACGCGGCTGGAAGCGCGTTGCGCGGAGGCCGAGTGGCCCCTGCAAGTGCTGCTTCAGGCCAACCTTTCTCAGGAGGACAGCAAATCCGGCTTGCACGACTGGTCCGGTATCCAGCGTTTGGCCGAGCAGCTTCTGGGTTGCCGATGGCTGAAATTCCGTGGGCTGATGGCGATTCCGGCACCCAACTTGGGTGAAGTGGAAACGCGCCGCCTCTTCGCCCAACTGCGCAACTGGCGGGATCAGCTTCGGCAGGAGTTCGAGGCTCCGGACTGCACCGAGCTTTCGATGGGCATGACCGCCGATTTCGAGTGGGCGATTCGGGAAGGCTCGACGATGGTGCGGGTGGGCAGTGCCATCTTCGGAGCGCGTCCCGCCCC
>CAZQXS010000009.1:0-36405 GCA_964597275.1 uncultured Pseudomonadota bacterium
TCAATCTGCCGCTTGAGCGCGGCGGCATCGCCTCCGTGCATGGCGTTGCGCACCACCTCCATCTGCGTCCGGAGGGCATGGCGTTCCTCGTCGGACAGCGTTGCTTCCGCCACCACCCAGCATTGCTCGATGCCCCGGAACATGCGCTCGGCGGTCTGCCCGAACTCGATGAGCTGACGGGCGTTGAAATCGCTCACGGCGTGGTCGAAGGACTCTTCCATGATGCGGTCAATCTCGGACTGCGTGAGTCCGTGGGAGGGCACGACCTCGATCTCGGCTTCGGTCCCGCTGCGCTGCTCCTTGGCGGACACGGTGAGCAGGCCGTTGGCATCCACCCGGAACGTGACCTCGACCAGCGGCAACCCGGCCTGCATGGGTGGAATGCCCCGCAACTTGAAGCGTCCGAGGCTGCGACAGTCCTGCACCAACTCGCGCTCGCCTTGGTAGATGTTGACCTCAATCGCGGTTTGGTGGTCCACGTTGGTCGTGAAGGTTTCGGTCGCCTCCGCCGGAATCGTGGTGTTCGCGGTGATCAGCTTGCTGAAGGTGCCGCCCAGCGTCTCGATGCCCAGCGCGAGCGGGATCACGTCCAGCAGCAGAAAATCGCGCCGTCCGCCTGCAAGCAGGTGCCCCTGAATTCCGGCACCAATCGCCACCACCTTGTACGGATCAATGGCCACATGCGGCTTGCGCCCGAAAAAACGCTCCACGGCCTTGCGGACTCCCGGAACCACGGTGGAGCCGCCCACCAGCACGACCTCGTCCATCTGCTCCACGCTCAACCCTGCATCGCCAAGCGCTTTTCGGCAACTGGTCAGCGTGCGCTCAATCAAGGGAGCAATGCGCTTCTCGAACTCCGCCTGCGTGACCACTCCCGCTTGTGAGATTCCAAGCTCCGGAAGCTCCAGCGTGTACTCGGTTTCCGGAGAGCCGCTGAGCTGAATCTTGATTTCCTCCGCCGTTTTCCGCAGACGCTGCTGGGTTTCGGCCCGTTCGAGCGCAACCCCCGGATGCTCGGCCAGCACCCGTTCTCGCAGCAGGTTCACCAGCTCGCGATCAAAATCATCCCCGCCAAGCCGCGTGTCGCCATGCGTGGCGATCACCTTGAAGAGCTTTCCGGAGAGCTTGAGCAGCGAGAGGTCAAAGGTGCCGCCGCCCAAATCGTACACGGCAACGTGGCCGTCCTTGCGCTCGTCCAGCCCGTAGGCGATGGCGGCGGCGGTCGGTTCGTTGAGGATGCGCACCGCTTCCAGTCCGGCGAGTTTCGCCGCGTCGCGGGTGGCTTGGCGCTGGGCGTCGTCGAAGTAGGCCGGAACGGTGATCACCGCCTTGGAAACCGTTTCCTCCAGTGCGGCTTCGGCGCGACGCTTCACCTCCCGCAGAATCTCCGCCGAGAGTTCCTGCGGCGTGAATTCCTCGTCACCCACGCGCACTTTCACCAGCTTGCGCTGCGCCGGAATCACGGCATAGGGCAATTCCGCAATTTCTTCCGCGAGTTCCTCGGCATCCCGGCCCATCAGCCGCTTCACCGAATACACCGTCCGCTCCGGAGCGGTGAGCCGTTGGGCAAGGGCGGCCTCTCCCAGCGTCCAATTGCCAGAGTCGCGAGTGAGGACCGAGGGCGTGATCGGGTTCTCGCCGGGGAGGGCGATCACTTCCGGCCCTTCCTCAAAAATGGTGGCCGCCAAGCTGTTGGTGGTGCCGAGGTCAATGCCGATGATGCGTTCCATGTTCAAGTTCCAAAGGGGCAAAGTTCCAAAGTTCCAAAGGGGTGGTCGTGCGGGGCGGCGCACCCGCGACTCAAAAACTCCTTGAACTCATCAACTCAAGCGTTCCAGCAGACGGCGCAGGTAGCGCTCGGCGTTGAGGTCGGTTTGCAGGGTTTGGAGAGTGTCCGGGGTGGCGGAGGCTTCTGCGTCGGCGAAATGAGCACCTAACCCTGCCATCAGGGTCGTGTGGCGTTCGGTCAGGTCCGTGCGGGTTTGGGCGATTTCCTCCGGAGTGCCCGAATCCAGCAGGTCGTCCAGCGACTCCTGCAACTCGAACATCTCCATCAGAAAGCCCGGAGGCAGTTGCCGCTCGTCCAAGGCGACACCGTTGGCCAGTCGCGGCAACAGGTCGTTGGCACGAGAAACTGCACCCCGAAGCGTTTCGTAGGCGCGGTTGAGCAGGGCGGAGGCGAGTTCGCTTTGGCGCTGCTCACGCTTGCTGGCCGTGGCGTAGAAATCCGGATGCAGTTCGACCGTGAGCTGCTGGTAGCGTTCTTCCAGCAAATCAGGGTCCACCTGAAAGGAAACCGGAAGGCCCAGTGCCTCGTAAGGCGTGACCTCTCCGGAGGGAAATTGCAGGGCGTTGCAAGCAAAGCAGTGCAGGCGCGAAACCAGCGGGACGCTGCACTGCTCGCAAGCGGCAGATGGGTCAGCCAAGGACGGGTGCGAACTCAGGCAGCGGAGGCATCACTCCGGGATTTGTAATCGGCGATGGCCGCCTTGATCGCGTCCTCGGCCAACACGGAGCAGTGAATCTTCACGGGCGGCAAGGAAAGCTCCTCGACAATCTCCGTGTTCTTGATGGACATGGCCTCGTCCAGCGTCTTGCCCTTCACCCACTCGGTGGCGAGGCTGGAACTGGCAATCGCACTGCCGCACCCAAAGGTCTTGAATTTCGCGTCCACGATCTGATCGTCCTCCACCTTGATCTGGAGCTTCATCACGTCGCCGCACTCCGGAGCGCCCACCAGTCCGGTGCCCACGGCGTCATCGTCCTTGGCGAAGCTCCCCACGTTGCGGGGCGCACTGTAGTGATCCACGACTTTTTCGCTGTATGCCATCTCTTTTCTCTAAAAAGAAGTTCTCCGTTTGAAACGGACTATTTTCAATCAGTGGGAGGTCCACTGCACGGTGGAAAGGTCAATGCCCTCCTGCACCATCTCGTAGAGCGGGGACATCTCCCGGAGCCGCTTGACGGCGCCGGAGACCTTTTCGGCAGTGTAGTCAATTTCCTCCACCGTGGTGAAGCGGCCAAAGCCGAAGCGGATGGAGGAGTGCGCCAGGTCGTCGCCCACGCCCAGCGAGCGCAGGACGTAGGACGGCTCCAAGCTGGCCGAGGTGCAGGCCGACCCAGAGGAAACCGCAATGTCGCTGATGCCCATGATCAGGCTCTCGCCCTCAACGTAGCCAAAACTGAGGTTGAGGTTGTTGGGCAGGCGTTCTGTCGGGTGGCCGTTGATGAAGACGTAATCGAGTTCGGCGGTGAGCTTTTCGTAAAGCCGCTGGCGCAAACCGATCAGACGTTCGGCCTCGGAGGCCATTTCCTCCGCGCAGAGTTCGGCGGCCTTGCCAAAGCCGACAATGCCCGTCACGTTGAGCGTTCCGGAACGCATCCCGCGTTCGTGTCCCCCTCCAAAGACGATCGGTGAAAGCCGCACCCTCGGCTTCTTGCGGCGGACGTACAACGCGCCGATGCCCTTGGGTCCGTACATCTTGTGGGCGCTCATGGAGAGCAGGTCAATGTTCATGCGCTCCACATCGAGCGGAATCTTGCCATACGCCTGAGTCGCGTCCGTGTGGAACAGCACCCCGTGCTTGCGGGTGATGCGTCCGATTTCCTCCAGCGGATTGACGGTGCCAATCTCGTTGTTGCCCCCCATCAGCGAAACCAAGATCGTGTCCGGGCGGATGGACTGCTCCAACTGCCCCAAGTTGATGCAACCGTGCGCGTCCACATCCAAAAAGGTCACGTCGTAGCCCTGCTGCTCCAAGTAGTGATACGGATCAATCACCGCCTTGTGCTCGATGGGGCTGGAGATGATGTGCCGTCCCTTGTCCTTGTGGAATTCCGCAACGCCGAGGATGGCGATGTTGTTCGATTCGGTCGCGCCGCTCGTGAAGACGATTTCCTTGCCGCTCGTGCCGATCAGGCTGCCGAGCATGTCCCGTGCGCTGGAAACCGCCTTTTCGGCGGTCCAGCCAAAGGAGTGGTTGCGGCTGGCGGCGTTGCCGTAGATTTCTGTGAAGTACGGCAGCATCGCCTCCACCACCCGTGGGTCGGTCGGCGTGGTGGCGTTGTAGTCAAGATAGATGGGCAGTTCCATGATCCTGTGATGGTTGTGACGTGAGGTCCAATTGGGATTCCGCAATGATGGACGCAAGGGTGGTTTCTTCCATGAACTGCTCCATGCGACGGTGCAGGGCGGTGAGCGGTCCCCGCGTGGGGCAGCACTGCGAGACCTTGCAACGCTCCTCCTCGTGGGCGCAATCAATCAGCATGAACGGGCCGTCCATCGCCTGAACGATTTCGGCGAGCGAGATGCTTTCCGCAGGCCGCGCCAGCACATAGCCCCCGTGCTGCCCCCGCACCGATTCCGTCATGCCCACCGTGACCAACTGCTTGAGGATGTTGGCCGTCATCGGATGCGGCAAGCGATAATGCGAGGACAAATCCTGCGCACTCACGGGCGTGTGCATTTCGCCCAAGTGCGTGAGCAGGATGAGTGCGTAATCGGTCTTTTTTGAGAGCTTTAGCATGGGGCCTCAAATTTCAGTCTTTTCCAAACTAGCACCAGATTGGTCCGGATTCAACAAAAAATTAGCACCAAGTTGGTGCGGATTGCGGAAAGCTATTGGGAAGGCGGGACTGCCGGACCTTCCGAATCGGCAGGAGCCGCCGTCTCGGTGGCATTGTCCGGAGCCGGAGTCGGCTGGGGGCGTAGCGGGATCAGGGCTTTTTGGTGGAGCAGGCGTTCACGGGTTCCAACGTGATGCACCCAGAAATCTAGGCGCATGGGGTCGCCTTCGGCCTCCATGCTCATTTCCAGCGAAAAGGTCTGGGAGTTTGGAGTTTCCGGAACCAGCCACACCAGTTGGGGCGGGAGGGGAACGACCCGCCCTGCCCCCCAGAGGTGCAAGGAGATTTCGGCGAGGACCGAGTTTTTTCCTGCGTTCACCAGTGCGGAATGCAGCTTGGCCGAAATCTCCCGCCTGCCCTCAGCCACCTCGTTGCTGAGAACCTTGAGGGAGAGCTTGGTGAGTTGCAGTTGTGTTGCTTCTGGTGGCCGTGTCCGCAGGTACAAGCGCTCCAGTGCCCCGCGCCAAACCCCCGGGCGTTCCAGCTCGTGCAGGCGGTATTGCAAGGGACTCAGCAGAAAGCGGACATCCCGGCGCTTGCCCAGCACCCCCAGCAAAAACGCCGCAGGCCAGCGACCCGCAGCGAACTCAGGGTTCGCCAGCGAGCCTCTGAGATGGGGAATCCCAAGCTCCGGGAATGCCAAAAACGCCTGCACCGCCTGCACCCGTTGCTCAAGCTCCGGAGCGTTGAGCTGGTGAATCCAGCGTGTGCCGAACGCATGAGCGAGCCGCGCTTCGTAGTTCGCCCAAGCGTTGGACGCTCCACAGATCAGCAAGCACAGCAGCGTGACCCCCTTTCGGATTCCCCTCATTCCACCTCTGCGGTTTCAGGCGCTTGTGCAGATTCCGGAGCCGTCGGCTCGGCCAGCCCGTCCTTCCACTGCCGATAGCCGTATTCAATCGCATGGGCCATCTGCTGCTTGTAGCGTTCGCGTCCAAAGCGGGCGGCGTTGCGCACCAGATCGTCCGAGTCAAATTCGGAATGCCGCCGCTCCATGTCCTCGATTGCCGCACAAAGCGCGTCAATGCGCTGTTCGTGAAAGAAGATTCCCGTACGCTCGTTGACGGTTTCCAGCGCCCCACCCACGCCAAAAGCAATCACGGGCGTTCCAGACGCCTGCGCTTCCAGCGGAGTGATGCCGAAATCGTCCTCTCCGGGAAACACAAAGGCGCGGGCTTGCTGGTAGAGGGCGACCAGCGCGTCGGACGACTGCTCGCCCAAGAACTCGATGTGGTCGTGCGCGATGCTCCGGCAGTAGGCCTCATCCTGCCCGCTGCCCACGATTTTGAGGGGAAGCTTGAGCCGATTGAAGGCCTCCACCGCGAGGTCAATGCGCTTGTTCGGGGCAAAGGCGCTGATGATGAGGTAGTAGTCGGATTTCTGCGAGCCGGGCTGGAAGCGTTCGACCTCCACGGGTGGGTGAACCACCTGAGCCTCGCGGGAATAGTACTCCCGGATTTTGCGGCGCACGTTGCGGCTGTTGCAAAGCAGCGTGTGCGCCCGCGAGGTGCTGCGGCGGTCCCAGTTCTTGAGGTACGGCCGCACCAATTCTGCCGCAATGCGAACGCCCGGATGGGTTTGTGAGCGACGAAAGTAGGTGTCGAACAAGTCCCAGACGTAGCGCATCGGCGCGTGGACATAGGAGAGGTGGTAGGTTTCCGGACCCGGTTTTGCTCCCTTGGCCACGCAGTGGCTCGTGCTGATGATCAGGTCGTAGGCATCAAAGCGGAACTGCTCGACCGCCGTTGGGAACAGCGGGAGGAAGTGACGGTAGTGAGAGATGCCACGCGGGAGGTGCTGAATGAACGAGGGCACGATCCGATGCGCCTCGATGGTTGCGCTCAGGCGGCCCTCCTCATGGATGAGCGTGTAGATGGGCGCCTCCGGAAACAGCTCGCACAGCACCTCCAGGCACTTCTCCCCGCCGCGCATGCCGTTGAGCCAGTCATGCACCAGCGCCACCCTCCTGCCTTCCAGCACCCTAGCCTCTTGTGTTTGGTGTGTCGTCTAAACCCAATAAATTATCGGGGTGCGGGAGAACCTGCAACTGCTTTGCAAGAAACCGATGCCTCATGTGTTTTGGAAGATCTGCTGAGCAGGCCGTTCCCAAAAAATGCTGAAACCGGGTGATGGGGCGTGGAGGATTGGGTGAGCTTGGGAGACTTTGGGGGTTGGGGCGAGGAGGCAGACCCTCCTCACCCGAACGAAATCAGGCGTGACAATGTTGCTCCTGTAAAAGCTCGTGGAAGCAGTCCCGCATCACGTTGATGACCACCAATTCGCCGCAGCTTTGGGCCGAGGCTTCAAGGAGGTCCAGTCCCCGTGGGATGGGAACATTTTGGCGGGAGAGGTCTTCCAGCCGAGCAACCGTACGCTTCAGAATCGATTGCATGAATCCTCTCGGCAAGGAAGTTGGCAAGAACCAAGACCGACCTCATGCCGGACTCGGTGAGCCGAAGCTCACCGCCTGTCATGCAGTTAGCGTTCCACCGGGATTTTCCGGAGCAGCCGCGCCATCTCAATCGCGCTGGCCATCGCGTGGCGTCCCTGGTTGCCCACTTTGCTGCCGGAACGCTCGATGGCCTGCTCCAGCGTGTCGGTGGTGAGGACGCCAAAGCTCACGGGCACTCCGGTCTCCAAACCCGCCGAGGCAATACCGCTTGCCGTGCTGGAGCAGACGTAATCGTAATGCGAAGTCGCCCCCCGGATCACCGCGCCAAGGCAGACCACCGCATCGTAGTGTCCACTCTGGGCGAGCCGTTTGGCCACGAGGGGCAGCTCAAAGGCTCCGGGAACGCGGGACACGGTCAGGCGCTCGCCGTCTCCGCCGTGGCGCACGAAAGCGTCCACAGCGCCTTCCAGCAGCCGCTCCGCCACAAATTCATTGAACCGCGACACCACAATCGCGATTGAAAGGTCGGTGGCGATCAAATCGCCGTCCAGTTCGGTCATGCCTCGCCTTCGGATGCGCGGGCGTCATCAAGCGCCCGCAGGTGTTTGAAATTGTAAAGCCCGGTGTTGTGGCCGTCGCTCCAGTGGATGCGCAGGGCGTAGTTTCCCACATACTCGCTGCCAGACGCATGGACGCTCTTCGGCACCGACTCTGGCTTCAAAACCCGCTCGCCCGTCAACTCGTTGACACAGCTCGCACAAGGACACGCACAGCGCAGCTCGTAGAAATTGAAGTGGCTCTCGCGGCCATCGCGCCACAGGATGTAGAGGTCATCCTGAAGTAAAATTTTCTCGGGCTTGCGCCGTTTTAATCCCTGCATTGATTTTCAACTTTTGAGGTTCAAACGTCAAATGGCTTGAAGTGCTTGCCAATCTACAGTAATCCATTAGTGAACTCAAGCCTCTCGATCAGAGGCATGCCACTGGAATCCGAGGAGACGCTATGGCCGACGAAACCCCCGACATCCCAACTGAAGAGACCGACGACGCTGCAACGGAAGAGATGGCCGAAGCCGCCGAGGCGGTCGCCGCCGAAGACGCCAACACCGCCGAGTCCGAAGCTCCGGAAGCCGAAGCGGAGGGCGCCGAAGCGGAGGACACAGACGCAGGCGCCGAAACCGCCGAAGCCGCTGCCGATGCAGAAGACTCCACAGAAGCCGCCGAGGAAGCCCCGGCAGAGGAAGCCGAATCCGCAGGAAAATTTGCCTCGGCAGCCGATCCCGAAGCCGACCTTCCCGAAGCGGTCCAGTCGGCTCCGGAAGAAACCCAGCAGCAGTACCAGGCCGTGGCGGCCAAAGGGAACTCCCTCAAGCTCGCCGGGGACCAAGTCCTCAGCAGCGACAGTAAGGAAGATCTCAAGCAGAGCCTGCCCGCTGCCATCGTCCTCAAGAAAAACATCTCCAAGGACGTGGGGCACCTCTACGAGCAGTACAAGAACCTCAAAGGCTCCAACGACGATCCGGACGCCATTGAGCAGTTCAAGGAAGCCTGCAACACGGTCATCCGCGATGCCCAGAAGGTGCATCAGGAGATCAAGGAGAAGGTATACTCCGTCTATGAAAAAACACCCCCCTCTTGAACACTAAAACCTGCGAGAACCGCAGCTCAGCATCGAGGCGGGTGAGTTGATGAAAAACGGTGCCTTTGTCACTTTTGAGGGCATTGACGGCTGCGGCAAGTCCACGCAGTTGCAGCGGGCCGCAGATTGGCTGGAATCACAAGGGCTTCCCGTCCTGCGAACCCGCGAACCCGGCGGCACCCCGATTGGCCGGAAAATCCGCGAGGTTTTGCTGGACCCCCAAAACGAAAAGCTCTGTCCAGACAGCGAACTCCTGCTCTACCTCGCCGACCGAATTCAGCATTTGCAGGAGGTCATCCTGCCCGCAAAGGCATCCGGAACGCTGGTGCTGTGCGACCGCTTCCACGACTCGGCGGTGGCCTACCAAGGCCATGGCCGTGGGCTTGACTTGACGGCAACCGACTCGATTGTACAGCGTCACATCGCTCCCAATCTCCCAGACCTCACGCTCTGGCTGGACCTTCCTCCGGAAATGGCCTTGGACCGCCTAAAGCAATCGCGGGGCGCGGACGCGCTGGACCGCCTTGATTCTGAAACGCTGGGATTTTTCCAGCGGGCGCGGGAGGGCTTTGCGGAATTGGCCCAAGCCAGTCCTGAGCGATTCGTCCGGCTGGACGGAAGCTCCAACCTCGAAACGCTCCACCAGCAAGTGGCGGACTGTTTTCAACAACGAATCCTTTCCTGATTCACCCAACACCTGAACTTCCATGCGCAGCGTCTTTTTTCAGCGGCCCCTCGAATACCAAATCGAAACCACCCATGAAGAGTGGAGCCAAGGCGATGTCCTCTCCGGCACCCTGCGGGTGCGTAACATGGGCGGCCCCCTGTCCGCACAACCCGCACAAGTCCTGCTGGCCCATGCCCTCAAAAAAGGGATCAAGGAGGGTGGCGCTGATGCGTGGCAGGTGCAGGAGACTCGCAGCTTCGACCTCCCGGAACTGACCACAGGGGAGCAACAGGCTTTTGAGTGGAGCCTGCCCCTGCCCAGCGACTGCCCCATCACGGACAAGGCCGGAACGCTCTTCCTACTCTTTGGCGGTGCGGAAGTCTTGGAAAACGGAGGACGCATTGACCTTCAGGTGCATCTGCATCCGCTGCTCCAGAGCTTTCTGCAAACCTTCACCACGCAGTTCAAGTTTCTGGAAAAGCACCGCAAGCACGTGAAGGGCTGGACCGAGGTGAAGCTCAACCCTCCGGATTCGCAGGAATACTCCAGCCTTGACCACCTGCTCTGCCACCTCCGCATCCATGAAGAGCAGTTGGAGGTACATTACTTTTTCAAGGTGAAGACCTTCAGCCGCGAGGACGAGTCCATGAAAATGCGCCGCAAAACCCGCGAGTTGGAGCAGTCGCTGGCTCCGGGAGACTACCTCCAGCCGGGAGGATTCCCGAATCGCAACTGCTTCCGGGAGCGCATTGACGAAGCCTTGGGAACGGTACGCGCCAGCGTCCTATTTTGAATTGGGATATGCAGATTCGGATTCTCTCCCGTAGCGACGTCGAGCAAGCCCTGACGATGCCCGCCGCCATCGAGGGCATGAAGCAAGCCTTCGGACTGCTTTCTGCTGGAAAAACTGAGGCACCACTGCGCAGTCGCGTGCAGGTTCCGGAGCAGGAGGGGGTGTTGCTGACGATGCCCGCCTCCGTGCCAGAAGAGGGCAGTTTGGCGGTCAAGCTGGTGTCGGTCTTCGGCAAAAACCGCGAGCGCGGGATTCCGCTGATCCACGCGGTCGTGATGGCGATGCACCCGGAAACCGGGATTCCACAAGCCCTGATGGACGGCGAAGCGCTAACCGCCACGCGCACCGGAGCCGGAGCCGGAGCCGCCGCCGATCTGCTGGCGCATCCGGAGGCCGAGTCAGTGGCGATCCTCGGCAGTGGCGTGCAGGCCCGTGCCCAGCTTGAGGCCATGTGCGCGGTGCGCACCATCCGCAAGGTGCGTGTTTTCAGCCCGAATCCGGAACACGTCCGCAGTTTTGTCGAAAAACTGCGGGGCCGCTCCCCGATTCCAAAAGATGTGGAAGCCGTGCCTTCCTCCGCAGAAGCGGTGCGGGGTGCCGACATCGTTTGCACCTCCACCACCTCCACCACGCCCGTCATCGCCTTCCACGACCTCAAACCCGGCTGCCACGTCAGCGGTGTCGGCTCTTTCCGTCCAGACATGCAGGAGATCGACAGCGAAACGATCCGCCACGGACTCGTGGTGGTGGATGCCCGCGAATCTGCGCTTGCGGAAACCGGAGACCTGGTGGTTCCGATTGCGCAGGGCGTGATTCAATCCGATCACATCCACGCGGAAATCGGTGAAATCGTCAATGGCGTCAAAACCGGAAGGACTTCCCCAGAACAGCTCACCGTCTTCAAATCCTGCGGGGTCGCCGTGCAAGATGCCGTCGCCGCCCGCATCGTGCTGGATTGCGCTGTACGCAACGGTTTGGGCACACTCGTCGAATTGTAACTCGCAAAACTCAATGCCCCAAAAACTTAATCTGGAAGCCGAGCGGCTTCTGCAAATCCGCAAGGAATTCAACGCCCCGGATGTCGCCGACTGCACCGTTGATGAGGCACGCAACATCTTCACTTCCATGCCAACGTGGCTGCGAGGGGAGTCTGCCGAGGTGGGTTCCGTCGAGGATCTGCAACTCGACGGGCTGAACGGTTCCTTTGACGTGCGCGTTTACACGCCTCCGGAAGCCTCCGGCCCCCCTCGTCCGGTGCTGGTGTACCTGCATGGAGGCGGCTGGGTGATCGGCAACGTGGACTCCCATGACGGCGTGTGCCGCCACTTTTGTCGGCAAGGAAACTGGGTGGTGGTGTCGGTGGATTACCGCTTGGCCCCGGAAGCCCAATATCCGACCGCCGTGGAGGATTGCTGGACCGCGATGCAGTGGGTGCAGGCCCATGCCACAAAATGGGGGGGCGATCCGGAGAAAATCATCGTGGGCGGAGACAGCGCGGGCGGAAACCTCGCCGCCGTGGTCACGCACCGTGCCCGCGACCGAGGCGGAGTCCGGATTGCGGCACAGGTGCTGATCTATCCCGCCACCGACATGACGTGCGCCCACGAATCCCAACAACGCTATGGCGAGGATTTGTTGCTCACTCGCCGCTCCATTGACTGGTTCAAGGGGCACTACCTGCCCGCAGGACAAGACCTCCGCGACCCGGAAGCCTCCCCGCTGTTTGCCGACGATTTTCGTGATTTGCCACCTGCCGTCCTCGTCACCGCCGGATTCGATCCGCTGATTGACGAAGGCCACGCCTACGGAGAAAAATTGAGCGCAGCAGGAATGACGGTTTCAGAACGCTGCTGGGAGGGCATGATCCACGGCTTTGTCACCAACCTTGGGCTGATGCCGCAAGCCGGGGAATGCCTCGATTGGATTGTTGCGGAAGTCGGACGTTTGGCCGAGAACCCTACTGCACCTCCAGCAGCCCCGTGAGGTAGCTGGCGACTCCGGCGGCGCAGATGCCTCGGAACGCAATGCAGCGCGCCTGTCCGAGCTTTTCGCCTTCCGGGGTATAGACATAGACCCAGAAGGTGGTCCAGTCGTAGAGCGCGAGCAGCTTGCCCTTGGTGTCGTAGAGCCGTCGGTTGGCGGCGCGTCCCACCCACTCCTGCTTGCCCCCGTCCCGGACAACGAAGAGCTGGAAGCGTCCGTCTGCCTTGACGAAGCCCACTCGCCCTTTGGGTTGCGCGGCGGGATCGAGCAGTTCCACATAGTCAATGTACACGTTCGCCCGCCCAATCATCTTTTTCTGCGGATTGAGAATTTTGGTCTTGATCGGCAGGGCGTTGGCCAATCCGGAGGACAAGGCGAGCAGTCCGAAGGCGAGCAGTCCGAAGGCGAGTGGGCGTTTCATGGGCGGTTTTATTTTCCTGCCTTGGGACATGCAAAAAACCCTCCGGGGGTTTGGTTGCACTTGCACGAAATTTTTGAAAGAATGAGTGGGACCGCTGTGTGCTTTTCCAAAACCATCGCCATGTCTCGCATCAAACTCCTGCTGCCGTTCCTCCTGCTCTGCTGGAGTCCGCTCCTTCATGCGGAACCAAGCGGAGGCGTGGGGCTGGGACTCGGTGGGGGTGCCCTGAAACCCACCAACGCCAGTTCGGGCACCAGCTACCACACCTCGGCGGTGTACGGCGGGATTCTGGATTACCAGTGGCCCTTGGGAAAATCCTTTTCGGCCCTTGTCACCTACGCTGAACACGGCGGCAAGGGAGAGGTGCCGGACCACACCAAGTACAAGTACTACAAAACCGGACACCTCGGCGCCGAATTGCGGGTCTGGATGGGTTCCTTCTTCATCGGGATTCACGGCGGCCAATACTTTCTCACCTGGATTGAGTCGTTGAGTTCCTACTCAGGAGTCGCCACCACGGACGGTAGCGGCTACGGCCTTGGCTTCGAAACCAAGTCGGGGTGGATTTTCTCCGCCTACACGGAACGGAGCGGCACCTTCAAGTTCAGCGAACTCCCGGACCAAAAGGTGGACGGCAACCGCCTTGTGCTGGGCTACCGCTGGCGCTAGGCTTCCAGACTGGCCTGTGGCGGCGGGAGTTCGGATGCCCCGTCATCGGCCTCGCTCTCTCCTGAAGCGGCATCCGCTTCCGGCGGAACGGTCGCGCTTTGCATCTCCAAAAACCCATCCAGACTCGCCGCCACCTGTGCCCCAACCAAGATGACCACCCACGAGACAAACACCCACACGAAGAGCAGCGGGATCGTCGCCAAGGCACCGTAAATCGCCTGATAGACCGGAAAGTGCGTGAGGTAGAGAACAAAAACGGACTTGGAAAACTCAAACAGCAACGCGGCAATGACGGCTCCGCTCACGGCGCTCCAGAAATGAACGCGGGTGTTGGGCACCACGATGTACAGCAGCAGGAAGGTCAACAGCGACCCCAGATACGGCAACACCTCCAAAAACCCGTTCCGCACCGCCATCAGCGTGTTTTCCTCAAAACCCGTCAGCGACAGCAGGTAGGAGGTGGTCACCAGACTGGTTCCGAGCAACACCGGCCCCAGCGTCAGCACCACCCAGTAGATGGAGAAAGACACCACGATCCGACGATTCTTGGGAACGCGCCAGATGTGATTCAACGTGTGGTCAATGGATGCGATCAGCATCAGGGCGACCACGATCAACACGACCAGCCCCACCGGAGTCATCCGGGACGCATTCTCGACAAAGCGGATCAAGTGTTCCTGAATCGCCTCTCCCAGCGAGGGGACGAAATTCTGGAAGACGAACGTCTCCACCTCGCCCCGCCAGTCCTGAAACACCGGAAACAGCGAAAACGCGGAAAAGATGACCGTGACCAGCGGCACCAGCGAGAGCAAAGTGACATACGCCAAATAGCCGGCATAGAGGAGAATCCGGTCTTCCTGAAAGCGCTTGACGAGGTAGCGCAGGTAAGCGCGGGTGGTTTTCAAGGCCGTGGGCCAATCCTTAAACATTTGCGTGTCGGTTCCAGTTTACTGAAAATACTACCCTGCGCACGGAACGTACCACGACGACGCACCCGAATCAATTGAAGAAATCACCATGCTTGCCCAACTGCTCAACCTCCTCAACATTTGGTTTGGGGAATTGCCCGACCGTTTGCGCTCACGCCGCCGCTGGATTTGGGGGGTGGTCGTCCTGCTCACCCTTGTGCTAGCCGGAGGCAACTACTGGGTCAAGTTCGACATGACGCTGGATGCGTACTTCCAGCAGGACGACCCGATGAAGCAGAACCTCGACCGCTTCCGGATGATCTTCGGCAGTGACGAGTCGAGCTACGTCATCTACCGCGCCAAGGACGGCGACATCTTCTCGGCTGCGTCCCTGCAAGCCGTCCGGGGCATTCAGGAGGACTTGCAACAATACCGCCTGAAACTGGAATCCGGCGCGTCACATCCGCTCGATCACATTGTGGACGTGCAAACGCTACTCAACGTCTCCTACATGGAGGCCACCGAGGACGCGCTGATCGCCCGCAAGTTCATCGGCGACCGCATCCCGCAAGCCGATGTGGAGCGCGAACGCCTGCGCAACGCCGCGCTTGCCCATCCCGACTATCCCCTGCTCTACCTCTCCGAGGATTCGCAGTACGGCGGCATCATGATCCGCACCGATTTCGGCACCCTTCTCAAAGCCGATTCCGAGGCGGATTCCGGGGAGGGTTCCGCCGAAGACGATTTTGGCTTTGGTGGTGAAGACGAGGCATTGCTCGACCTCTCCAGAGACGAGATCGAGGTCGTGCATGTCGGACGCACAGAAGGGCTTCCAGAATTTCAGGCAACGGAGATGGAGGAGTACGTCAGCTTCGCCGATGCCGTTTACGAAATCCTTCACCAGCCGGAATACGCGGCACATCTGGAGTACTTTCCCGTGGGGATGCCGGACATCATGCACTTCATGATGGACATGATGATGACAGAGTTGGGCCTTATCTCCGTCGGCTCGCTCCTGCTCATCCTGCTGGCCCTCGCGCTGCTCTTCCGCTCCTTCAGCGGGATGGTCTGGCCCACGCTGATCGTGATCCTGACCACGCTCTGGGTGGTCGGGGCCGTGGGCTGGACGGGCATGGAGATGAGTTCGATGATCACCATCCTCGTCTATGTGATCCTCGCGGTCGGGGTCGCCGATGCGGTCCACATCCTCTCCGGCTACCTCTTCTTCCGCAATCAGGGGCAGGATCACGAGCAGGCGCTGCGCTCGACCTTTCACAAGTCCGGGCTGGCCTGTCTGCTCACCAGCATCACCACCGGCATCGGCCTGACCGCGCTGCTGTTCGTGCCCATCGTGCCCATCCAGACCTTCGGCCTCTTTGCCGCCATTGGAGTGCTGCTTGCCTTCTGCTTCACGGTCTTCCTGCTCCCGCTCATGCTCGACCTCTGGTCGCCGTTCTCAAAGAAGCGAGCCGCTGCCACCGCACAAGGCGGCAAGCTCCATCTCGTGCAGCGTGTCCTGCGCACCGTGGAGCCGCTCAGCCACCGCTATCCGCGGACGGTGACGCTGGTGTTCTTTGCCGCCGGAGCGGTGCTGCTGGTCGGGGCGTTCCGGGTGCATGTGGACTCCAACCTCGTCAACATCATCAAGGAAGGCGTCTCGCTGCGTACGACCTACGAGGTGGTGGACCGCGTGATGAGCGGCACCAACAACATGCAAATCCTCATCAACGCCAACCAGCCGGAAGCCCTGCGCAACCCGGAAATGCTCAAGGCGATGGACGACCTGCAACAGCACCTGGAAGCAACCTATCCGCATCTGGTGACCCGCACCCACTCGCTGGTGGACATCACCAAGGACTCATTCCGGACCCTCAACGAGGGCCGCCCCGCATTTTACCGCATTCCAGAAAATCCGGCGGTGCTGGGCAACACGCTCTTCATGTTCAACAACGCCAACCCGAAGGACCGCCGTCGCGTCGTCACGGACGATTACGCGATGGGGCAGGTCTCAGTGAGCCTCCGCAACACCGGATCGCACGAATACAGCGAGTTGATCCGAGAGGTGGACGCATGGGCTGCTGAACGCTTCCGGCCTCTCAAGGTCACGTACCCCGATCTGGAGATCGGATCGACGGGAACGCTCGCGCTGATGATGCTGCTCTCGGACTACATCAGTTGGTCGCAAATCAAGAGCTTCGGACTGGCGCTGGGAGTGATCTCGCTGCTGCTGCTGCTGGTCTTCGGCTCGTTCCGGGCCGGACTGGTCGCACTCTTCCCGAACGTCTTCCCGATCCTCACCATCTTCGGGCTGATGGGCTGGCTCGGCATTCCGCTCGACACGGACACCCTGCTCGCCGCCCCCATCACCATTGGCATCGCCGTGGACGACACCATCCACTTCCTCACCCACTACCGCACCGAGGTTGTCCAGCATGGCGACCCCAAACGGGCCGTGATCCAAGCCTTCCGGGAAGCCGGACAGGCGATCACCTTCACCTCGATCATCCTCTCGCTCGGCTTTTTGATCTTTCTCTTCTCCTCGCACAACGGCCTCAGCAACTTCGGCGTGATGAGCGCGATCGCCTTCTTTGCCGCCGTCCTTGCCGACCTCTTCCTGCTGCCCTCACTCTGCCTGCTGACGGGGCTGCGGTTTGGGAAGCAAGCGACTACCAAAGCAGTTCCGGCTTGAAAACTGTATCTCATAGGATACGATTAAATGCTTGAAGTCCGTCAGACAAGCCGCTTCGCCAAATGGCTTCAGAAGCTCAAGGATCGTCAAGCAAAGGCACGGATTCAGGTCAGAATTGACCGCCTTGCCCTTGGCAACCCTGGAGACACCAAACCAATCGGAGAAGGGGTGTCCGAAATGCGCCTTCATCATGGTCCGGGATACCGGGTCTATTTCACGCAACGTGGTCGTGAACTGATTGTGCTGCTTGTTGGCGGGGACAAAAGTACCCAGCACACGGACATTGCCGAGGCTTTGGAACTGGCCCGAAATCTTTGAAGGAAGACAAATGACCAAAACAGAAACTTTCCCTTACGATTCCGCAGAGTATTTGGAAACCGAGGAGGACATAGCCGCTTACCTAGAAGCGGTGTTGGAAGATGGAGATCCCGCACTGATCACCCATGCCTTGGGAGTGATCGCCCGCGCCAAGGGCATGACGCAGATCGCCCGTGAAACCGGACTGGGACGTGAAAGTCTCTACAAGGCGTTGTCTCCTGAAGGCAACCCGGAGTTCGTGACGGTCCTGAAAGTGATCAAGGCACTGGGCTTGAAGCTGAGCGCCACCGTTGTCCCCCAAGAAACAGAAGCTCCCGCCACCACACCCTGATTCCGGAGGAACATGCCTCGATTCATCACTGCCGCACTGCTTGCCAGCTGGGCGTTGGTCCACCCACTTTACGCCGAAGAAGCCCGCGACATCATGCAGCGAGCGCTGGACCGCGACAACGGTGCTTCCGAAGTCTCCCGGACCAAGCTGGCGACCTGCCGCTACGTCAAGAAATCGAAGCGACTGGTTTGTGCAGAAGACCCCCGCGTGAAGGTGTTCGAGAGCGTCCGCAAGGATTTCGCGGTCTCAGACGGCGAAGACACCAAATCCGTAATGATCATTCGGAAGCCTGCCGGGGAGAAGGGCATTGGCTTCCTCCAGTACGACTACGAGGCGCAGGGGAAGGACTCGGATCAGTGGATGTATCTCGCCGCGCTGGGGAAGGTGAAGCGCATCGTCGCAGGGAGCAATGACGAACCCAAAACGGGCAGTTTCTTTGGCTCCGAGTTGGGCTATGAGGATTTGGAGGCACGGCATCTGGACGACTACACCTACACGCTGCTCAAAACCGTCACCTACCGTAAGCGTCCCTGCTGGGTGATCGAAGCCAAGCCGACTCCGGAACACGCCCGCAAAAGCAATTACAGCCGATCCATCCAGTGGATTGATCAGGAACGCCTGCTTTCGCTGAAAATCCTGCTTTACGACCGCAAGGGGCAGCCCGCCAAGCAGATCATCTCCACCAACGTTGAGCGGATCGGCGGCATCTGGATCGCCCGCCGTCTGCACGTCAACAACGTCCAGACCCGCCGCCAGACGACGATGGCACTGGAGTCCGTCGCCCTCAACGTCGAGGTCGCTGACGAGTTCCTCACTCAGCGCACCCTCACCGATCCGGCCTTTCGGGAATCCACCCTTCAAGGGCTGGTGCGCACCCTCGACTGAGGTTTCTGGTGCGCGTCGGCTGGATTCTCCTGTTCGTGCTGGTGGGGCTTGCCCTGCCGTTGCACGGCCAAGAGCAAGCGTTCCCAGATGCCTTCGTTGAGGAAGCCGAGGTCGAGGGCTTGGACGCTTCCGAAGAGGCTGACGAATTCGGCTTTGAAGAGTTGGAGCCGGAAATGGATTCCGTGGCTCCAGAAACTTCGGAACCTGACACGACGACCCTCCTTCCGAACCAACGCTGGACGCTCCAGCACGATGTGGCCTATCGCCCCCATCAGCAGCGCACCGCCAGCAACCGACTCTCCCTGCGGCTGGAACTGGAGCAGTTGTTCGGCGAACACGCTTTCCTGCGCTTTGACGGGAAAGTTGCGTACAACGCGGTTTACGATGCCTCGATTTACACCAACCGCAACTATCCGGATTCCGTCCGCGAAAAATTCCGCCGCCGCCGGACGTGGCGCGAGGGCTATCTGCAACTGAGCTTTGGAAAAATCTCCCTCAAGCTTGGGCAGCAAGTCGTGGTCTGGGGCAAGTCCGATGCGTCGGTTGTCACCGACCTCGTCAGCCCCCGCGACCAGACCGAGGGGTTTTCCACACCCGTGGACGAAGCGCGTCTGGGACAACGGATGCTCGTGCTGGACCTCTATCCCGCCGCCAACCAGCAGCTCACGCTGATCGCCAATCCGGATCTGCGGGTGAATGCCTACGCCCCCACCGGACACGAGTACGCCCTTGCCGCCTCAAGCACCCTCACCCTCCTTCCGGAGCAACGTCCCGGATTCGGCGGCTCGGACACCGAGTACGGGCTGCGCTGGGGCTTCACGGCAGGCGAACGGGATTTCAGCCTGCTGGCGGCAGACTTGGTGGACAACGACTTTGTGCTGGCGTTGGAAGGCACGGCCCTGCGCCCAAAATATCGCCGCTTCCGAATGCTCGGGCTTGGCTTCAACGCCGGATCGGGGAAATTTCTCTGGAAGGGCGAAGCGGCGGTTTACTCCGGAAAGGGGTTCACGACCACCGACTACAGCACCGAGCCGGATGGGATCACAGAGCGAGATGTGCTTGCGGGCGCACTTGGATTCGATTACACGAGCGCCGAAAACGACCAAATCACGCTGGAAGCCTCCAACCACCACATCCGCAACTGGCAGGCCGCCCTCACCAACACCCGCAAAAACACGGGCAACTTGCTGCTGAGTTGGTCCCGAAGTTTCCTCAGCGAAACCCTGACTCCGGAATACGCACTGGCGTGGGAGCCGCAGGACGGGGATTCGTTGCACCAGTTCCAACTCCGCTACGACTGGAGCGATGCCCTCACATTTGAGCTGGGAGGCTTCACGGTTTTGGCGGAAAAGGAAACCACCACTTTCGGACGCTCCAAGCCGCTCCGGCAGGTGCAGTCTCAGGTGCGCTGGGTGTTTTGAGAAGAAAGAGGGAGAGGCCGCTCAGAAAGCACTCGGCTGGGGTTCCAATCATCGCTCTGAGTTGCTGATGAGCCGGGGCGCAAAAACAGCAATGGTGAGACAGAAAAGAACCAGCAGACCCAAGGCGAGACGCAGCCCGATGCCTTCGGCAGTGAGTCCGATGAGAGGCGGGCCAAACAGGAATCCGCCGTAGCCCAGCGTGGAGACTCCAGCGATTCCCGTTCCGGCAGCGACCCCGGGCAGACGGCTGGCCGCGCTGAAGAGGATCGGCACCGTGTTCGCCACGCCGAGGCCCATGCAGCCAAAGCCGAGCATCGCGGCTTCCGGAGTGCCAAGGCCCAGCCCCACCGCCAAGCCGCTGGCTCCGATGAATGCCGAACAACGCAACACCAAGGCGGGGCCGAATCGCGCCACCAGCCGATCTCCCACAAGGCGGCTCAGGGTCATGGTCAGGCAGAAGACGGTGAAGGTCAGCGCGGCAACTTGGGCGCTCGCGTTCAGCGTGTTCCGGACGTAAATCGCCGACCAGTCCACCGAAACCCCCTCAGCCATCATCCCCAATACCGCCAACAGTCCGAGTGCCAACACCGGCCCCTTGGGAATGGAAATCACGGATGCCTGCTCTCCGGGAACATCCTCAGCAGGGGTCAGCAGGAATCCCCCGCAAGCCAGCACCAACACTGCCAACACCACCACAATCGATCCGGTGTGCTGAAGCGGGGTCACGTCCCAGCCCAGCACCACGCTGGCGATTCCCCCGCCCAGCAGAGTGCCCAAACTGAACGCCGCATGGAACGAGGACATGAGCGGGCGGCCATAGCCCTGTTCCACCGCCGCCGCTTGCGCGTTCATGGAAACATCCATCATGCCGTTGCCCATGCCCACCGCAAGCAGGAACGGCGTCATCAACGCCATCGTCGGCACCACCGTGACCACCGGAACCGCACTCAAAAGCAGGAGGCAGCCCAGCACGGTGAGGATACGGCTACCAAAGCGCTGAATCAGGCGGGCGGTCGTCAGCATCATGGCAATCGCCCCAATCGCGGGAAGCAACAGCGCAAAGCCCATCGTCGCCTCGGTCAACTCCAGCTTGCGCTGCAACCACGGAAAATGCGGGACAATCGAGGCGAAGCTGGTGCCATTCGCCATGAAGATCAGCGTGACCGCCCAGCGGGCGCGTCGCAACTTGAGCGGGGGTACGTTCACTTTCTGACTCAAGCGAGCCTGCCGACAAAAAATCCGTATCCGGGAAGCCAGAGCTTGCCGTTCTCAATCCGACCCGCTTGTGCCAAGGACTTTGGCGTACAGTCCTCTGCCAACTCGGCGGGTAGCATAACCCCGCCTTCCGTTCCAGAGAAATTCCCGACCACGAGCATCGTCTCTGTTCCGGATTTCCGCTCAAAAACGTAGCAATCGTCTGCCGTGGAAACCACGCAGAAACTCCCGGTCTGCAAGGCCGCAGAGTTTTTGCGAACTCGGAGCAGGTCGCGGACGACCTGCAAGGTGCTGTGGGAATCCTGCTCTGCGTCTTCCAACGTGTTGGGGGCAGTCGCGGGCAACCACGGCCTGGCTCCGGCATTGAACCCCTGCTGGGACGCAGACGACCACGGGAAGGGTGTGCGGCAGCCATCGCGCCCCACGATGTCCGGCCACATGCGGATGCCGTAGGGGTCTTGGAGTTCCTCCTTACGGATCGGATATTCCGGCATGTCGAGTTCATCGCCGTAGTAGAGAATCGGGGTGCCGCGCAGGGTGAGCAACAGGCCGAGCAGCATCTGCTGGTATCCGGGCTTGTCGGCGCAGCCCAAGCGTGAGAACAGACGCGGGCAGTCATGGTTGCCGAGCGACCAGCAGGGCCAGCCTTCGCCGATGTGCTTTTCCGTCAGTTCAACCGCTTTGGCGAAGTAATCGTGATCCACGAGATCGTTGAGCAGCGCAAAGCTGTAGGCCATGTGCAACCGATCCGGGCCGTTCACATAATCCGCCGTCATCTGGATGGTGCCCTCCAGCTCGTGCGAACCGCCCACCTCGCCGATGGAGGTGATGTGCCCGTCCTCGTCAAACACGCCCCGGAGCATGGCGATGAAGTCGAAATTCTCCGGGCGATCCTTGGAGTAGCAGGTGATGTAGTGAAAAAACGGGTTGGAGGACTTGTCGGTTTCGAGGTGTGCCAACTCTTCCGGCTTGCGGGGATTGTCGCGCAGTTGCTGGTCGTAGGCGTAGAAGTTGGCGGTGTCGAGCCGGAAGCCGTCCGTGCCCCGCCGCATCCAGAAGCGCACCACCTCAAAGATCGCCTCGCGCACCTCCGGGTTGTACCAGTTGAGGTCGGGCTGCTCCTTGAGGAAACTGTGCAGGTACCACTGCCCGCGCTGTTCGTCAAAGCTCCACGCCGGGCCGCCAAACACGCTCAGCCAGTTGTTCGGCAATGCACCGTCCGGCGTGGGATCCACCCAAACGTACCAGTCCGCCTTGGGGTTTGTGCGATCCTGCCGGGATTCCCGAAACCACGGATGCTGATCCGAGGAATGGTTGAGGACGAGGTCGAGGACGATCTTGATGCCGCGCTGGTGGGCTTGGGCAACGAGCTGGTCGAAATCCGCGAGCGTCCCGAACATCGGGTCAATGTCGCAGTAGTCGCTGACATCGTAACCAAAATCCGCCATTGGTGAGGTGAAGAACGGCGAGAGCCAGATGGCATCAATGCCGAGACCACCGCCCTTGCCATCGTTGAGGTAGTCCAGCTTTTCCGTGACCCCTTGGAGGTCGCCGATGCCGTCGTTGTTCGTATCCCGGAAGCTGCGTGGGTAGATTTGATAAAAAACTGCGGATTTCCACCAATTTGGTTCAGTCGTCATTGCGCTACAGAATGGGTTAGAGAGTCACACAACAGGTTGCACGGGCACCGCTCGCAGGTTCCAGATTTCTTCCGCGTACTGCCGGATGGTGCGGTCGCTGGAGAAGGTTCCGGCTCCGGCAGTGTTCTGGATGGATCGACGAGTCCACTGCTCCGAATCACACCACGCAGACTCCACACGCTCGTGGCATTCGGCGTAGCTGGCAAAGTCGGCGAGCAGCAGGTAGTGGTCGCTGAAGACGAGGGAGTCGTGCAAGTCTCGGAAGCCCACGCCCTTTTTGGAAGCGAGCTTGCCCTTGACTAGTAATTTCAGTACGACTTCCAGCTCGGGATTGCCGTGGAGGATGTCCTGCGGACGGTAGCCCTGCTCTCGCACTGCCTGAACCTCCGGGGCCGTGAGTCCGAAGATGAAGGCGTTCTCCTCACCAACCGCCTTCAGGATTTCGATGTTTGCACCATCAAGGGTGCCGAGAATCGGAGCGCCGTTGAGAACGAACTTCATGTTGCTCGTCCCGGACGCCTCCGTGCCTGCGGTGGAGATGTGCTGGGAGAGGTCGGCGGCAGGAATCAGTTTTTGTGCCACTGAGACTCCGTAGTTCGGCACAAACACCAGCCGGAGCTTTTCGCGCACTTGGGCATCCTGCTCCAGCAGTTGGCTGATCACGTTGGCGAGGCGGATGATCTCCTTCGCCATGTGGTAGCCCGGCGCGGCCTTGCCCGCGAGGATGACCGTGCGCGGCGTGAGCTCCAAGTTCGGGTGGTCCTTGAGCCGCAGGTAATCCCGCAGGACGTGCAACAGGTTGAGCAGTTGCCGCTTGTACTCGTGAAGGCGCTTGATCTGCACGTCAAAGCGCGTCTGCGGATCAACCACAAGGCCGTGCGCCTGCCGGAGCCATGCCGCGAATTGCTGCTTCTTGAGTTGCCGGATCGCCTGCCATTCTTGCCGAAATGCCGCGTCGTTCGACTGGCTTCGCAGTTTTTGAAGCTGCTCCAAATCCGTGACCCACGATTCGCCAATTTGCTCGGTGACGAGAGCGGCAAGCTCCGGATTCGCACACTTGAGCCAGAGGCGCGGGGTGATGCCGTTGGTCTTGTTCTGGAAGCGTTCCGGGAAGAGCGCGTGGAAGTCGCGGAACACGGTGGTCTTGAGCAGTTCCGTGTGCAGGGCCGCAACCCCGTTGACCGCATGGCTGCCGACGATGGCGAGATGCGGCATCCGCACTTGCTTGGGATCGCTCTCCTCAATTAAGGAAATCCGACTCAGCAATGCTCCGTCACTCGGGCAGATTTTCACCACCTCGCTGAGAAAGTGCTTGTTGATCTCATAGATGATTTCGAGATGCCGGGGCAACAGCTTTCCCAGCAAATCCACTGACCACTTTTCCAGTGCCTCCGGAAGCACCGTGTGGTTCGTGTAGGCAAAGGTGCGGGTGGTCAAATCCCAAGCGCGGTGCCACTCCAAGCCCTCCTCGTCCACCAGCAGACGCATCAGTTCGGCGATGGCGATGGAGGGGTGCGTGTCGTTGAGTTGGATGGCCACCTGCTCCGGAAGCCGCTCCCAGTCGGCATGCTGTTCGCGGAAGCCCCGCAGTAAGTCCTGCAACGACGCGGAAACAAAGAAATACTGCTGCTTGAGCCGCAGTTCCTTTCCAGAAAATCCCTGATCGTTGGGGTAGAGGACTTTGGAGATGGTCTCAGCCTGCTGCCGCTCGGCAACCGCTGCAAGGTAGTCTCCTCGGTTGAAGGCGTGGAAGTCAAAGTTCCGGGAAGCCCGCGCCCGCCAGAGCCGCAGGTTGTTAACGGTGCGATTCTGGTAGCCCGCAATGGGCACGTCGTAAGCAACTGCCAGCGCGGGTTCCGTGTTCACCCAGCGTTTGCGAATCCCGTCTGGGCTGTCGGGGTGTGGTTCCACCGTGCCGTAGAACTGCACGGGATAGCTCAGTTCGTGGCGTGCGATTTCCCACGGATAGCCCTGCTCCAGCCAGTGATCCGGGGCCTCCAACTGCTCACCGCTGCGAAAGCGCTGCTCGAAAATGCCGTACTCGTAGCGGATGCCGTAGCCCTGTGCCGGAAGTTGCAGGGTGGCCATCGAGTCGAGAAAGCACGCCGCCAGCCGTCCGAGTCCGCCGTTGCCGAGTCCGGCATCGTGCTCCAACTCTTCCAACTCTTCCAGCCCGTAGCCGATCTGCGCCAACGCCTCCCGACAGGTTTCGTCAATGCCGAGGTTGACGAGATTGTTGCGCAGGCTGCGCCCCACGAGGTATTCCAGCGAGAGATAATACACCTGTTTCGCGCCACGTTCGCGGTAGGTCTGTTGCGTGTCGTTCCAGAACTCGACCAGCCGATCCCGAATGGAAAGGGCGAGGCTCTGGTACACGTCAAAGTGCGTGGCCGTGTGGCGAATCTTGCTCCGAGAAAACTCCAGATGATCGGCGACCGCCCGTAGCAATCCCTCGGCATCGAGGGGCTGGTAGGTGGCCATCAGTTCCCAGAGTTTCTCGGTTTCCAGGCGATGCTTTGGCATCAATCAGTCAAGTCACAGGTTCCAAAATCAAGCATCCCAGTGGCGGCAGGCGCAGCACCGCACATGCGGGTTGGCCTTGCCATGTGGAGCCTCCGGCCACAACCTCGGTTTGCAGGTTGGCACCGGAGCCGCCAAACTCCGGCGCATCGCTGTCAAAGCGCTTGTGCCACGTTCCGGCAAGTGGCATTCCCACAAGATAGTCAGGATGCGGCACGGGCGTGAAATTGAAGACGCACACCAGTGGCGGAGCGTCCACCTCCGAAGCTGGTTTTCGCAGAAAGCTGAGGACGCTGTGTTCCACATCGTGGAGGTCAATCCACTCGAACCCGGAGGGATCGAAGTCGTTGCTGTGCAGGCTGGGGTGGTCGCGGTAGAGGTGGTTCAACGTGCGGACACATTCCTGCAACTGCCGATGCCCCTCTGCATCCAGCAGGTGCCAGTCGAGGCTGCGGGCTTCGCTCCACTCGCGCACCTGCCCGAACTCCTGTCCCATGAAGAGCAGTTTCTTGCCCGGATGGCAGGTCATGAAGCTGAGGTAGAGCCGATGGTTCGCGCGCTGCTGCCAGCCGTCTCCGGGCATCTTGCCAAGCAGCGACCCCTTGCCGTGAACCACTTCGTCGTGCGAAATCGGCAGCACGAAGTTCTCGCTGAAGGCATAGGCGAGCGAGAAGGTGATCCAGTGATGCTCGTAGCGGCGATGCACCGGCTCCTTGCCGATGTAGCGCAGGGTGTCGTTCATCCACCCCATGTTCCACTTGAGGTTGAAGCCCAGCCCTCCGGTGTAGGTCGGGCGGCTCACTCCGGGCCACGCAGTGGATTCTTCTGCAATCGAGAGGATGCCCGGATGGGCCGCGAACAGCGTTTCGTGCAATTGCCGGAAAAACGCAATCGCTTCCAGATGCTCGCGTCCTCCGTGTTCGTTCGGGGGCCATTCGCCGTCCTTGCGCCCGTAGTCGAGGTAGAGCATCGAGGCCACCGCATCCACGCGGATGCCATCAATGTGGTAGCGGTCGAACCAGAAGAGCGCGTTGGCGATCAGGAAGTTGCGCACCTCGTTGCGCCCGTAGTTGAAGACGAGCGTGCCCCATTCCTTGTGTTCGCCCTTTTGGGGTTCGTCGTATTCGTAAAGCGCGGTGCCGTCAAAGCGGGCCAGTCCGTAGGCATCCTTGGGGAAGTGCCCCGGAACCCAATCGAGGATCACACCCAACCCTGCCTCGTGGCAGCGGTTGACGAGGTGCATGAAATCCTGCGGAGTGCCAAAGCGCGCACTCGGCGCGAAATAGCCCGTCACCTGATAGCCCCACGAACCGTCCAACGGATGCTCGGCCACCGGAAGCAGTTCGAGATGCGTGTAGCCCATCTCCTTGGCGTAGGGCACCAAGTCCTCGGCAATTTCCCGATAGTTCAGAAAACGCTCCTGCTCCTCCGGAACACGCTTCCACGAGCCAAGATGCACCTCGTAAACGCTGATCGGCTGCGTGAGCGGATCGCGGGTGCGGCGACGCTCCAGCCATTCCGCATCGGTCCACGAGAATCCGGAGAGGTCCGCAACCTTTGAGGCGGTCGAGGGGCGGGTTTCGGCAGCAAACGCAAAGGGGTCCGCCTTGTGAAAAAAAGCCCCCGTGTTGGACTTGATCTCAAACTTGTAGAGTTCCCCAACCCCAACGTCCGGGAGAAAAACCTCCCACACGCCGCTGTCGGAGGATTGCATGGGGTGCCGCCGCCCGTCCCATTCGTTGAAGTCGCCGACCACGCTCACACGCTGGGCGTTCGGTGCCCAAACTGCAAAGGCGGTTCCGGAAACGCCCTCCAAGGTGAGTGGATGCGCCCCAAGCTTCTCGTAAAGCAACTGGTGCGTTCCCTCCCCCAGCAAGTGCTGGTCAAGTTCGGTAAATTGCGTTGGGAATTTCAATGCGCCTCAGTTCCCTTCACCAACCAGCGACCAGCCCGCGCACAAAGTAGCATTGCAACGTGAAGAAGACGAATGAAGGGATCCGATCCTTTGCGTAATTTGTCCCGTGGTAGTTATTCAGGAAAAAACTCATCCTCCATTGCCTTTTCAAAAGACCACGGACAGGAAATCGGGAAACGTGCTTTTGGGGAGTCCGGTTTCTTTTGCGGCACCCGTGACGGCGTATTTGTAGCCGCGTTCCACCGCTTCAGGCAGCTTGGCTCTGAGGCTAGGGTTGCTTGAAGATGGTCTGCCAGTTCCGTGCGTTGCTCCTCAATGCTGTAGCGCCAGTTGTTCCCGCGATACCCCGGCTGGTATTGCCACTTGAGCAGATGAATGAACAGCACCTTCAGCCGACTCTCCAGCTCTCGCCTCAGATTTTTGCCCATGTCTTCAATTTCTTCGGCAAGATTGTCCAGGTCCGCTTCCGCGAGATTTCCAGACCTCAGCAAGGCCGATTGCTGATTCGTCCAGCCATAGAAGTCTGTGTCATACAACGGTCCCCCCATGAGATGCTCCTAACAGGTCAGAAAAAATTAACGAAGTTCCTTTGAGCGCTTGCATCATGTCAGCATTCTCGTCCTAATCGCCATGACAGGCAAGCCCGGACTCGGCAAGCGGACCCCGAAGCTCAATCATCCCCCCTTCACCGACCCAGCCACAAGGCCGCGCACAAAATAGCGTTGCAGCGTGAAGAAGACAAGAAGCGGCACGACGATGGAGATGAAGGCGCTGCTGGTGAGGATTTCCCAGTTGTCGCCGCGAGAGCCGAGCAGTTCTCGCATCTTCGAGGTCAGCACGATCTGATCGTCGTGCTTGCCAAGAAAGACGAGGGCGACGAGCAAGTCGTTCCAGACCCAGAGGAACTGGAAGATTGCAAACGAGGCCAGCGCGGGAACCGAAAGAGGCACCACGAGTTTGGTGAAAATCTGGAAGTGGGACGCGCCGTCGATGCGGGCGGATTCGATCACGTCCCGTGGCAAGGTGCTCATGTAATTGCGGAGCAGGTAAATCGCCAAGGGCAGCCCAAAGCCCGTGTGCGCCAGCCAGATGCCCGGATAGGACTTGGCGGCAACGCCAAAGATCTCGCCGAGGTCGTTGTACATGCGCAGCAGTGGAATCAGCGACATTTGCAGCGGAACCACCAGCAGTCCGACCACCATCACAAACAGCAATTGCCGCCCCGGAAAGCGCATCCACGCAAAGGCGTAGGCGGCAAAAGCCGCAATCGTGATCGGGATGATCGTGGCCGGGATCGTGACCACGAAGGTGTTCACGAAGGACTGCCCGATGCCTTCAGCGTTCAGCACCTCAACGTAATTGTCGAGCATGAAGCTCGGTGGCACTTCCGCCACATAGAAGAGGCGCTTGCCGCGCTTGTGCTTGAAGGGTGTTTCCGAAATCCACTCGTAGCGGCCATTGGCCTGAAGCGTGATCACGCTGCCGTCTTTGAGCGTCAGTGGCTCCCCAGCCTGATAGGCGGAGAGGTTTCGGAAGTTGGTGTTGTAGCTCTTGATGGTTTTGTTGGTCTTCTCAAAAAAGACTCCGGAAATCACGAACCTGCCGTCCTGCTCAACTTGATCGCTGGCCTTGCCGGTGCGTCCAAAAGCGTTTTGCTTGGAGGTGGAAAGCGCGGTCCACCAGCCTGTGAGGGCAAGCTGGTCCTTGTCCCGGAAGGAACTGATCAGCAACCCCAGCGTGGGCAAAATCCAGAGCAACACGAGAACCAGCAGGCTGAGGTGGACAAGCAGCCGCCCCAGTGTGAGGTTCAGGAAGGGAATCCGAAAGCTCATCGAGCCTCCTCTTCATGACGGAACCGCCGGATGTTCCAAACCATGATCGGCACCACCGCAAGCATGATCAAGAGTGCAATCGTGCTGCCCCGTCCGGAATCGCCACCGCCCCGGAACATCCAGTCGAACATCAGGTTCGCCAACACCTCTGTGCCCCATTGACCATTGGTCATCGCCAGCACGATGTCGAAAATTTTCAGCACGATGATGGTGATGGTGGTCCAGACCACGACGATGGTGCCTCTGATCTGCGGCACCATGATCCGGAAGAAAATCTGCATCTCGCTCGCTCCGTCAATGCGGGCCGCTTCCAGAGACTCCTCCGGCACCCCGCGCAGGGCCGCGCTGAAAATCACCATCGCAAATCCTGTCTGAATCCAGACCAGGATGGCCATCAGGAAGAAGCTGTTCCAGAACGGGATCGTGATCCACGCTTCTGGTTCGCCACCAAACAGCATCACCAGCGCGTTGAGAACACCGATCTGCTCAGAGTCCGGCCCCCGGAAGTCGTAAACGAACTTCCAGATCACGCTCGCTCCAACAAAGGAAATCGCCATCGGCATGAAAATCAGTGACTTTGCCACCGTGCCCCACCAGACGCGATCCGCCAGCACCGCCACGAGCAACCCGAAGCCCGCGCTCAGGGCGGGCACCACCACCAGCCAGAGCGCGTTGTTGCCAATCGCTTGCAGCAGTTCCGGGTCTTGCACCGCCCAGACATAGTTTTTCAGGCCAACGAAGCGTTCTCCGGTGAAGTCATGGAAGCTGAGGCGGATCGTTTCGTAAACGGGATAGACGAGGTAAACGAAGAGCAGCAGCAATGCCGGAAGCAGGAACAGCCACGGACGCAGCGCCTCGCGCTGATCGTCGCGGCTGAGGGGTTGGCCTGTTGGGGATTGCTGGTCCGGAAGCAGGATTTGCAACAACAGGTTGCTGCCCACGAAATAGAGCAGGCATGCGCCCACACCAAGGATTACCGCGGCAAGGGCACCGAGGGCTTGGGCGGTCACGTGGCCTTCCGGAAAACCTGAAAGGGGAAGCCGGGTCGGGAAAAATCCTAACCCGGCGAGGTCAGTAGTGGACCGAAATCAAGGGTTTACTTGATCGAGTCCCAACTGTTCTGGATGTTGTCTGCAACCTTCTGGGCCGAGGCGCCGCTGACGTAGAACACCATCTGGCTCCAGAAGGAACCCGCGCCGATGGCACCGGGCATGAGGTCCGAACCGTCAAAGCGGAAGGTGGTGGCATTTTGCAGGATTTCCCCCTGCTTGCGCAAGATGTTACTGGAGTAAGCGTTCAGGTCCACCCCCTTGTGCGGGGTGAGGAACCCGGCACGCGCCATCCAGATCTCATGCGACTTCGGATGCTGGAGGTACTTGATGAACTCGCGGGTCGCGCCGCTGTCCTTGGCGATCGCCAGCAAGGTGCCTCCGCCGAGGACCGGATTTCCCAGCTTTGCCGCTGTGGCCTCAAACGACGGGAAGTAGAAGAAATCCGCGTCCGTGCCGACTTCGACGCCCTTGGGAAAGAAGGCCGGGATGAAGCTCGCCTGACGGTGCATGTAGCACTTGGGCGGCACGGTGAACATGCCCTTGGGGCTGTCCCGGAAGTCCGTGGCTCCCACGGCGCGGGAACCGCCTTCGACATAGTCGTTGTTCTTTGCGAACTTACCGAAGGTCTCGATGGCGTTGACCACGCGGGGATCGTTGAACTTGACGGTGTTGGCCACCCAGCCGTCATACACGTCCGGGGTCTGTGTGCGCAACATGAGGTCTTCCACCCAGTCCGTGGCGGGCCAGCCCGTCGCGTCCCCTGATCCCAGCCCGATGCACCACGGGGTGCCGCCGTCCTTGACGATCTGGTCGCTCAGCGCGAACAACTCCTCCATCGTCTTCGGCACTTCATAGCCGCCGTCCTCGAAGTTCTCCGGAACGTACCAGACGAGCGACTTGACGTTGACGTTGAAGAAGAAACCGTAGAACTGGTCGTTGCCGTTCTTGTCGGCGTAGGTGCCCAAGTCCACCCACGACGGCCCTGCCGCGTAGTTGCTCGTCACCCAGCTTTCCGTCTCGCCGCCCAACGGCACGAGTCCACCAATTGCGGCCATGTTCGCGGCCAGTCCCGGCTGTGGGAACGCTGCCAGGTTCGGCGGGCTGCCCGCCTTGATGTCAATCACGATCTGTTGCTCGAAGCTGTCCGAGCCGGCGTACTCGACTTTCGCACCCGTCGCCTTCTCAAAATAAGCGGCCACTGCCTCGAAGCTCTCCTCGTCCGCCGTCAGCCACGGCCCGGCGATGGTCACGGTCTGTCCGCTCAGGTTTGGCCCCTTGTACTCGCCTGCCGATGCACCCACGGCCACCGCGACGGCGGCAAGAGCCGTCAGCATCGCTTTCATCCACTGTTTCATCACGCTCTCCTTGTTCGGGGGATGAGAAAGCACGGGTGTTTCCCGTTTCATCCCAGTCTCAATTTCATTATCCAAAACGTTTTGGATAACACCCGATTTGGATTATACCAGTGAATTTTCCGGAGTCAATCAATCTTTGCAATTTTTTAGGGAACGGCTCCGGGAAAACCGCGAAACCGCCCCACAAGTTCAGGCGGCGAGCCGCTCGAAGGCGTTGCCTTGATTGCCAAAGAGGTGGCAGGTGTTGAAGTCGAGTCCGACCGCGATGGACTCGCCGGCGGAAACGGTCTTGTCGCCGGAGGCGTGGACGGTCAGTTCGCGTTCGCCGTCGGTGCGCACATAGAGGTAGGTTTCGCCGCCCAGCCGTTCGACCGCAAAGACCTCGCCCTTGAGTTGGGTCTGCCCCTCGCCTTCGGCGTTGAGGTGTTCCGGGCGCACCCCGAGCGTGACGGGCGCACCGGATTGGGCACCGTCTTCCGGACGGCACGGAAGCGTCATCGTGACCCCGCCTTGGGTCTCCACCTCGACTGATTGGTCCGAAAGCCCGGCAATGCGGCCTTCCACAAAGTTCATCGCCGGGGAGCCGATGAAGCCCGCGACAAAAAGATTCGCCGGATTGTGGTAGAGATCGAGCGGCTTGCCGACCTGCTCCACATAACCATCGCGCAACACCACGATCTTGTCGGCCATCGTCATCGCCTCCACCTGGTCGTGGGTGACATAGATCATGGTCGCATTGAGCCGCTGGTGTAGCTTGGTCAACTCGATGCGCATCTGCACCCGTAGCTTGGCGTCGAGATTGGAGAGCGGCTCGTCGAACAGGAAGACCTTCGGCTCGCGCACAATCGCCCGCCCGATGGCCACGCGCTGGCGCTGTCCTCCGGAAAGCTCCTTGGGCTTGCGCTCAAGGTAGTCCTCGATCTGGAGGATGTCCGCGGCCTCGCGCACCCGGCGGTCAATCTCCGCCTTGGGCGCCTTGGCAAGCCGCAGTCCAAAGGACATGTTCTGATAGACGTTCATGTGCGGGTAGAGCGCGTAGGACTGGAAGACCATCGCAATCCCGCGCTTGGCGGGAGGCAGGTGTTCCACGCGCTCACCGCCAATGGAAATCTCTCCGGCGGTCACGTCTTCCAGCCCCGCAATCAGCCGCAGGAGCGTGGACTTCCCGCATCCGGAGGGTCCGACAAAGACCACGAACTCGTGATCGCTGATCTCAAGGTCCACTCCGTGGATCACCTCTGTGTCCCCAAAGCTCTTGAATACGTTTTTCAGTTGAACGTCTGCCATGATTTGTCCTGTGTCGAAAGCCTGCAAATTTATCAATTATGCGGAAGTCCTCATAAAAAATCAACCTTCTCCAGATGATGTGGGAGCCGTACTCTGGCGATGCACAAGGGGCGCATCCCACAATTCCTGAAATTGTTCGGGGGCAACCCCGCCGATGATTTCCAGCAAGACGCCGACGAGGCGCTGCCCCACGTCGTGGACTGGGGGGGCCATCGTCGTCAGCGGCGGCGTGGTGTACTGGGCCACGTCCAGATCGTCGTAGCCAATCACCGAAACTTGCGATCCCACTTTCAAGCCGGAGTCCCGAATCGCCTGAAGCACGCTGGTCGCCACCTCCGTAAAGCACAGCAGGGCGGTGGGGGGATTCGGGAGCGCAAGGAGTTCCTTTGTTTGTCGGAAGCTTTCCTCCTCCTCCAGAGCCTCCCCGCTACGCTCGCGGATGAGGCTATCATCCCACGGCAACCCACGGTTCAGCAACCCTTCCCGATAGCCTTGGGTGCAATACTGCGAAAAATTCAACCCGGAGGGGGTGTTCAGCAACCCAATGCGCCGATGTCCAAGGCTGGCCAAATGCTCACACGCCTCGCGGAATACCTTGATGCCGTCCATGTCCACAAAAGCGTAGGGGCGTTGCGCGTGGGTCCGTCCGTACACCACAAACGGGAACCCGGATTTCAGCAGGAACTCAATGCGCGGATCCTCCTGCTTCGACTGCACCATCACCAGCCCGTCCACACGCCGTTCCTCCACCATGCGCCGCAACGCCTGCATTTCCTGCTCGGCACTGGACGCTACCGTGATTGTCAGGTCGTATTCCGTCTCCGACAAACGCTCGCTCACGCCCGCCAGCAGTTGCAAGAAGTTCCGGAAGAACGCCTGTCCGGGCGGTAGCACGATCCCGATCGCCTCGGTCTTGCCGCGCTGAAGACGACGCGCCACCGGATTGGGACGGTAGCCGTGTTCCGCTGCGGCCTTGCGCACCCGTCTGCGCGTCGCCGGACTCACATCCGGATAATCCGCGAGGGCGCGGGACACCGTGGTGATCGAAAGGCCCAGCAGTTGGGCAAGCTGACGCAGGTTGACGGGCATGGTGATTGAGACGTAGGATTCTATCCAAAACGTTTTGAAAAAAAACGATACCCGCCCTCAGAGGGGATGTCAACCCTCTGCCATAAAAACGGGTGGAAGTTGCAAAGAAGACCACCCGCACCAATCCGTGGCCAAAACGTTGGCCTCTGCCGTTCAAAAGCGTGGCCCCTTCCAGTGCTTCATTTCACCGGACTCGTAGCTGATGTTGGCAAGGGTGCGGTCGCGGTGGTTCATCATCCACGAGAGCAGTTTCTGGGCATACTCCCGGACCTGAGACTGATGGGCAGGGTCGTCGGCGAGGTTGCGGAATTCGTGCGGGTCGTTCTGGAGGTCGAAGAGCAGGGGCGGCAGGGCGGTGCAGTGGACGTACTTGTAGCGGTGATCGCGGATGACGGCGAGCGAGCATTGGTCCGGATAGAGGCCGAAGCGTTCCTGAATCATGGGCTGGTACTCGGAGATTTCGCGGAAATCGTACTCCCAGTGCGCCTCGGTGCGCCAACGTTGGGGGACTTCACCGTGCAAAAAGGGGGTGAGCGGCAGTCCGTCGCACTGCTCCGGAACCTCCAGTCCCAGCCAGTCAAGGATCGTGGGGGTGGTGTCCACGGTTTCGGTGAACGCCTCGACCTGCTGCCCCCGTGTGCCGTGCGCCTGCGGATCGCGGACAATAAGCGGAATGTGGAAGCCGCCATCGAAGTAGCCGCGCTTGCCGAAGAGGTAGTGGTCGCCCAACTGCTCGGCGTGATCGGTGGTGAAGACGATGAGGGTGCGCTCGTCCTGCCCGGAATCCCGCAGGTAGTCGAAGAGGCGCCCCAGGTTGTGGTCCACTTCGGTCATCATGCCGTAGTAGGTCGCCCGCGCCTGCCGCACGTCGCGCTCGTCTGCCAGCGCGGCGAGGCCATCGCCATTCGGGAAGAAATCCTTGCGGGGCAGCAGTTCGTGCAGGAACTGGACAACGGGGTGCTGCTCTCCTTCGGTTTCCAGCGATTCGCGGCGCACCGGAAGCGGCACGCTGTCCGGATCGTACATGGCGTTGTACGGCTCGGGCACCGACCACGGCGGATGCGGGGCGAGATAGGAGAGGTGCGCAAACCACGGCTCGTCCTCGCGAGTGCCCAGCCAGTCGAGCGCGGCATCGGTGAGGAAGCCCGCGAGGCTGTGTTCCTTGGCGTACACGGGCGGGGGGAAAGTCGCCCCCCGGCTTTCGGCTCCGGGGTAGTTGGGCACGGGCAAGAAGACAGTCTCGCGGGTGAGGCGTCCGTAGCCGTGACGCTGGAGGTGCGTCAGCCACGGCTTCACGTCATCGGCAATTTTCAGCACGGGCGTGATGCCGGGCAGCGGTCCCTCGTAGGTCCGGAGCTTGGGGTCGTGCTGCGGCAAACCGCGTGGGTCTGCTGAGGTGTCGGTGTAGCCGAACAGCACTGGATCGTATCCGGCCTTGCGGGCTTCGAGCGCGATGTTTGTGAAGCGCGAATCCAGCGGCGTGCCGTTGTTCACGGAGCGGTGGTTCATGAGATACATGCCCGTGTGCAACGAGGCCCGCGACGGGCCGCACGGGGTCGCCTGCGTCCAGTGGTTGCGGAACAGCACGCCTTCGGAGGCAAGGCGGTCGAGGTTGGGGGTCTGCACCACCGGGTGCCCGACGGCCCCCAGCGAGTCGCCCCGCCACTGATCGGCGGTGATGAACAGGACGTTGCGGCGCATGGCTCAGAACTGCTGGAGAAAGCGCAGGTCGTTTCCGTAGAAGTAGCGGATGTCCTGAATGCCGTGCTTGAGCAGGGCGGGACGCTCCACCCCCATGCCGAAGGCGAAGCCCGTCCATTCCTCCGGATCGTAGCCGCCGTTGCGCAGCACGACGGGATGCACCATGCCCGCCCCGGCGATTTCCAGCCAGCCCGTCTGCTTGCAAAGCCGACAGCCTGCGCCTTCGCAACTGCAACTCATGTCAATCTCGATGCTCGGCTCCGTGAACGGGAAGTAGCTGCCCCGGATGCGCACCTCGCGCTCCTGCCCGTACATCTTGCGGGCGAACTCGGACATCACGCCGACGAGGTCGGTGAGCCGGATGTGCTTGCCCACGGCCAGTCCCTCGACTTGGAAAAACTGGTGCTCCGAGCGTGGCGTGACCTGCTCGTAGCGGTAGCACTTGCCGGGCAGGATCACGCGGATGGGATCAGGGAAGTATTCGCGCATCGCCCGGATTTGCCCCGGAGAGGTGTGGGTACGCAACAACACCTCGTCATTCACCCAGAAGGTGTCCCACATGTCGCGGGCGGGGTGGTACTCCGGAATGTTGAGCAACTGGAAATTGTACTCGTCGGTCTCCACGTCTGGGGCTTCATAGACCTGAAAGCCCATCTCCCCAAAAATGCGGTAGATCTTGCGCAAGGTCTGGGTGGTGAGGTGCAAATGCCCGGAGCGAACCGGACGTCCCGGAAGGGTCACGTCCAAGTCGTCCTCGGTGAGTTCGCGTTGCAACTGCGCCGCTTGCAGGGACTCCTGCCGGGCGTGGAAGGCGTCTTCGAGCGTCTGCTTGACCTCGTTGACGACCTTGCCCACTTGTGGGCGTTCCTCTGGCGTGAGCGACCCCATCTGCTTGAGCTGCTGCGTGAGTTCGCCCTTGCGGCCCAAGTAGCGGCGGTACCACTCCGGAAGAGCCTCGGTGGAGTCAAGGCGCTCCAGTTCCTGCTCGGCCTGCTGCCGGAGTGCGTGAATGGCTTCGATCATTTAGGGGTTTAGGCTGAAGGGGTTTAGGCTGTAGG
>CAZQXS010000009.1:36505-52960 GCA_964597275.1 uncultured Pseudomonadota bacterium
TGTCGGCAGTGCCTCGCCAAGCTCTGCAACAGCGTTTCGGAATCCCTCCACATCGTCAAGCTGACGTTCCAGCCGACGGCAGAATTGCGGGAAGGAGATGCGATGGCTGCTTTGAGATTCCAAGGTGGTCTGCGTGAAAGCTTGGGGGTCCACCTCTTGGGACTTGAGCCAGTCCAGCCACTCCTGAAAAGACTGGTATTCCTCCACCTTGGGAACAGGCGGCAGCTCCGGCGGCTCCGTTTTTTCAGGCTCCTCCGGCTCTGGTGCAGGCTCGGCTTGGGCTTCGGCAGAGAGGTTGGTGTCCACCCCGTCTTGCCGCAGTTGCTCAAAGCGGTCGAGGTAGTGCTGAAGCCGCTCCTGCGCCTGATCGTCCTGGGCGCGGCGCAAGAGCCGATGCCCAAACTGCCGGAACGAAATCGCATGGCTGCTCGGCACCCGGACCTCCCCAGCGATTTCCTCGGCAAGCGGAATCTCCAGTTCCTCCAACTGGTCGCACCATGCGTTGAAGCTCAGGTACGTCTCCCGAAGCGGAGCGTACTTCGGCTCCGTGGAGGCAGGTGCGTCCTCTTTTTTCGGTTCCGAGGATTCTGGGGAGTGCTGGAATTCGCGTTGCAGCAGTTGCGGACTGAGCAGGGGAGTGCGCGGCGGCACCGTTCCTGCCGGAGGCGGCGTGGATGCTGGACGGTGCGCGGTTGCAAACGGACTGGGCTTGAGGGGCGAGGTGCCGCGCAGTTGCTGCTGCACCACATGAATCTGATCCACCAGCCGCGCCAGTTCGGTTTGCAGCGAGTTGAGGTCTTGCGAGTCCAGCCCTCCGGAGCCGGGACCCTCCTTGAACTGCTGGGGAGTGACCTGGACTTGGTGGCGTTGCAGCCATGCCGGAGACCCCAGCCGCGAAAGCCAGTCCGGATGCGCATCCAAAACCGGCTCGGCGTGTTCCAGCCAGAACTGGTAGGGCACCTTGCTGCTGGCGTCCAACGTTGCGGGAAGCGGCGGGGCCACCTCGCATCCGGCGGCGGCGAGCCACTGGTTCCACTCCGCCCACGTCCGGCGGGTTTCCTGCGAAACCCAATGTCGCTGTAGCTGCTGCTCCAGCCGCTGCAACAGGTTGGAGGTCATGCCGTGTGCCTGTCAGCGCTTCACGCTGCCCTTGGTTTCAGAAACAAAGTCGAGGAACCTGCGCACCTCCGGCATGTCGCCAAAGGTTTCCTCGATGATGCGGATGGCCTCGTCGGCCTTGAGGTCGCCCCGGAAGTAAATGCGGTGCGATTCGAGGATGTTGTTGATCTCCGCCTGCGAAAAGCCACGGCGCTTGAGTCCGACGATGTTCACGCCCTTGACCTCGAAGCGGTTGCCGTAGCCCGTGACGTAGGGAGCCACATGCCCGTCAATCAGTGACGCCCCGCCCGTGAACGCGTAGGCACCGATGCGCAAAAACTGCGCAACCCCGTTCTGTCCGCCAAGCGTGACGTAGTCCTCGACCGTGACGTGGCCGCTGAGTCCGGTGTAGTTGGCAAGGACGTTGTGGCTGCCAATGTGGCAATCGTGGGCGACGTGGACGTAGCCCATCAACAGATTGTGACTCCCCAGCGTGGTGCGCCCTCCGCCGCCCTCAGTGCCGCGATGCACCGACACGCCCTCCCGGAAGGTGTTGTGGTCCCCCACGATCACCTGCGTGTCCTCGCCGTGGTACTTGAGGTCTTGCGGCTCTCCCCCAACATAGGCGAAGGGGTGGAACACGTTCTGCTCACCGATGGTCGTGTTTCCGGAAAGCACGACGTGCGAGTGCAGGGTGCAGCCGTCGCCGAGTTTCACTTGTGGGCCAATGTGGCTGTAGGCGCCAACCGCGACCTCGCTGCCAAGCGTTGCGCCATCCTCGATGATGGCCGTAGGGTGGATTTTGCTCATGGAAATCAGGTGTGTGGTCAATCAGGTATTGTCCGAGAACGGGCGGGAAAGTCAAGGAGAACTCCAAGGGTTCCGCTCCGCCCCGGCCCTGTGGCCTCCGAGTTGGGGGATGCGGTTCACGAATTGCATTTCTTGAAGTTGTCGAAAAATGCGAACTCTGATTGCCCAATGCTGAAACGTCTCCTGTCCCTGCTGTTCCTGCCCCTGTCGGCGGTTGTTGTGTCGGCGGAAACCGTCCACCTCAACGACGGCAGCACCCTGCGCGGCAACATCCGGGGCATGGATGACCAGACGGTCGTCCTCGAATCCCCGCTCACGGCTCAAGAACTCAAGGTGGAGCGCGCCGACATCGGCATCATCGAGTTCGAGGGCAGCTCTCGCAGCCTCGTCCGCCGTCTGGGGATGGGCCTGATCTATCGCCCCAGCACGGGCGAGGAGCACCTCTCCCTCAAGAACTGGCTGGACGACACCAACGCGCTGGAACTCGTCATCAACTATTCCAGCAAAAGTACCTCGTCCCAAAGCCGCTTCAACCTGGAAGGCCGGATTTCGCATGTGTACCTCGCCAAAAACCGCTTCGACCTCTTTGTGGGCGGCGGCTTGGGGTTTGCGAGTTCCGGGAGCGACCGGGGCACCATCCTCAAAGCCTTCAGTGGCGCGGAGTTCTTCATGGTCTCGCTCCCCGATTTCAGCTTTGGCGCAGAGTTGGGCTTCATCAGTCGCAGCAAGGTGGACGATGAGCAGAGCATCTACAACGCCTTCACCGCCCGCTACTACTTCTGACCCTCATGGGTCGTCCGCCGCCCTCCGGCCTCTCCTTCGAGTTCTCTGAAGACGATGACCGCCTGATGGAGTCCGCCCTGCGGAACTCCGAGCTTCCAGACGGCGATCCCGACGATCTTCCCGAAGACCTGCTGGCCTCTCCGAAAAAATCCAAGCGCAAATCCTCATCCAAGCACCCGGACGACACCATTGACCTGCACGGCAAGACGCAGGAGGAAGCGATCCGGATGGTGCAGAACTTCGTGAGGACCAGCCACGCGCACAGCTTGCGCAACGTCCTGATCATCACGGGCAAAGGACTCCACTCCGGAACGCAGGGGCCGATCCTGAAACGCTCCGTGGAGCAGTGGCTCCAGCGCAACGGCACGCCCTACCTCCAGGAATTCCACAACGCCCCTCCCCGGCACGGCGGCTCCGGTGCGATCTGGGTGCGGCTCAAGTAGCAGGGGAGCTACAGATCAAAAAGAAGAAGCCACGGATTTCAATGACCCCCACGGATTAAAAAACTTTCAGAGTTATCCGTGAGAATCTGTGGCCAAAAACCAAAAACCTTGCACCCGTCAGTGCAGCAGGTGGGAGAGGTCGGACTCGTCGGGATCGCTGAGGCTTCGGCGCAGTTTGGACTGCTCCACCTTGAGCCAGCCGCGCTCGGCGTGGAGGGTGGATTCGCGTTCCAGCAGGTGAGTCTGCTCGGAAATCCGCAGGTCGGACTGCACGGAGTGGATGCGGTCGTGTTGGTCGAGCAGGTTGCGCAGGAGTGACTTGACCCACGTTTTTTCCTGCTCCAGCCGCTGCTGGTCCTGCTCCAGCTTTTTGAGAAGCTGCTGCTGGCGGGCAAGGATTTCCTGCTGGGCGGTTTGGAAGGCATCCACGGACTGTTGCAGCATCGCCTGCTGCTGCTGCTGAAGCGTCACCTTGAGCTGCTGGAGTTGTTCGCGTTCCTCGTGCTGGTGGCTGCGCCCCCGTTCGGCTTCAGACTCCAGCCGGGCGCGAATTTCCTTCAGTTCGGCCCGCTCCGCCACGAGCTTTTTGCGAAGCTCCTCCTGCTTGCGAACTCTGGCCTGAAGCTGTTCTTCCCGGACGGCCAGTGCGTCCGCTTGCTCCCGGAGTTGGGCGTTGAGTTGCCGAACCTGTTGCACCTCCACGACCTGCCCCACCTGCTGATGCAAGTGAGCGAAGCTCTGCCCCAAGCGGTGAATCCGGGAACACAGCGCGGCCATCGGGTCTTCGGAGAGATCCTCCTGAATCGCCCCCAGCACATAATCGGTTGGAGTCGCCTTTTTGATTTCCACCGCCGGGAGTTTCGCCAGCACGGTGTTGAGCCGCACCTTCACAGAGCCGTCGGTTTGCGGAACCCCTTTGAGCAAACGTTGCAAGCCCTTGCGGCAGACGTGGAGCTTGGCGCGATGCTCGTCCACCGATTCCCGGAGGACAAGGCTCTTGGGGGATGCGTCTGCAAACTCCTGATCGAGTTGCTCTTGCAGGCCCGCGAGGTTGAGCTGGAAGTGCAGAAGGGTCTGCTCCAAGTGGGACTGGGCGGAGGCCAACGGCACCACCCGCTGCGGGGACACCCGGAACTCCGCCGCTTTGGCGGCAGTGGTGGATGGACGGCGTGTCTGGGTCATGCAATGCATTCCGATGTGCGGGCAGGCTCAGCCTGCTCCAGCAGCATCTGGTGGTTCACCCTGGAATTCCACGCCCAGGCGGGTTCAGTGACTCGTTGAAAATCTGTGGCCGACCCTCCAAAGCCGCCAAGCTCGCCAAGCAACGCTAATTTTTTCGTGTTGCTTCGCGTGCTTCGCGGCTGAGCTTCCGGATTTGCCGAGAGCGCCAGTGCTGCGGATAGGCTTTCTGCAACTCCTTCCAGATCACCTGCTGGCGGGCCGTGTCGCCCATTTCCCCAAAAGCCGCTCCCAGGCCATAGAGCGCCTGCGGCAACAAGCGGCTTTTCGGAAACTTGCGGATCAGCGTTCCGTAGTCGGCCAGTGCTTCCTGATGGCGCTCCTGTCGGCGGTTCGCGTCTCCCAGCAACAGCAGCAACCAATCCTTGGGAACGGGCGGCTCTTCCTGAGTGAGCAGGGGTTCCCATGCTCCGGAGGCGTGTTCGACTTCCCCGACCTGAAGCGCCAGCAGCCCCTTCAGCAGCAGGTGCGTGCTGTTGTCTGTCGCAGGTTCCAGCGCCTCGGCTTGCGAAGCTGCCACCTCTTCCAGAAACGCGACTCGCACCTCCAGCCGTTCCGCCCCTTCCCGCAGTTGGTTCGTCATGCGGGCGATCTGGTCGAGCAGCGATTCGTCCGGAACCAGCAGCGAAAGTTCCGACTGCTCGTGACTCAGGTTCGCGGTGATGCTCTGGAGCCGTTCCAGCAACTGCTGGTGTCGGTTCAGCGACTTGCGGACTGCGTCCAGTTCCTTGCGCACCTGTGCCTCTTCTGCCAGCAGCGGTGCGGCCAGCACCACAAGGGCCACCACTCCGGAAAACGCTCTACGCACGGCTTGTTTCAATCTGGCAAGCAGAGAAACTGCGCTTAATGTGTTTTTTGCAAAGGCCATGCAAGCGCCCTCAGCGGGTCCACGTCGGCTGGGTTTCGGCAAGCGCTGGAGGGCTGGTGGTGACTCGTGCCATCGGGCCGCCGTGTGCGGAGATGTAGTAGAGCTTGGCGACTCCGGTTTTGCGGGAGGAAAAGACGAGTTGCCGACCGTTGGGCGCCCAGTCGGGCTGTTGGGAATTGTAGCGTCCAAAGGTGAGCTGCTGATGCCGCCGCCGCAGGAGGTCGTACTTGAAAACCTGGAACACGCCCTTGCGGCGTCCTTCGTAGGCCAGCATGCGCCCGTCCGGAGACCAGCGCGGCGAACTGTTGTAGCGCCCCTTGTAAGTGACGCGCTCACTGCGCTTCGTGCGGGGATCGTAGAGGTAGATCTGCGGTTCGCGGTTGCGGGCGGAATCGGAGACAAAGGCGATGCGGGTGCCGTCCGGAGACCAGACCGGGGAGGTTTCCAGACTGCGCCAGGTGACGAGGGGGGTCAGCGTGCCGGACTCAAAGGTGTACTGGTAGAGGTCGGAGGTGCCCTGCCGCATCAGCGCAAGCAAAAGGCCGTGGCCATCCGGAGACCAGCTTCCGGCCAGCGGCTGGGTGCGGCGGTCCATTTCCTGAAACTCAAGGATGTGGGCGCGGTATCGGTCCACGTGCTGAATCTGAATCTGCGCAGAGGAGCGGGTCAAGGTGGTGTAAAGCAGTTGCTTGCCGGAGGGATCCCAACTGGCGAAGTTGTTGGAGCCGAGATTGTAGGAGAAGCGCTGCTGCTGGGTGCCGTCGTAGCTGGTGAGCATGATGTTCTTGCGCGAGCCACGGGCTTGGGCGGTGTAGGCGATCTTGGAGAAGGAAAGTCCGGGGAAGCCGAGCGTGGCCTTGGTGAAGCGATCCGCCAGCAAGCGTCCCAAATCCCGGAGGCTGCGGTCGGCGCGCTGCTCCAGTTGATCCTCCAGAAGCGGCTGCTCACGTCCGGCTTCGTACAAGCTGAAGAAGGCAAGCCACGGGGTTTCGCGGCTCACGCGCAGGTTCAGCCGGAACGCGGGTGCCTCCGCCGCAACGGCCTCGTCATCACTTTCCTCCACACTGAAGAAGAGCGTCTGCTCCAAGTTGCTCTGGAACACCGACTGCACGAACAGCCCCTTCACGCTGGTCGCCGGCTGCATGGCAATCGCCACCCGCAGCGGCGTGAAGCGCGGATTGGTGATTTCGTAGTAGTCCAGTGCGTGAACCGCAGAGTTCAGGCCAAGCCAAGCCCCTAGGGTCAGCAGCGGCGTCAGCAGCCTCGCGAGCCGGAGAAGCGACATTTGCCGTGGGTTCGTGAAGGTCAGAGAGGAAAGGTGGACGGATTGAAGCCGAGAAAAAATTCGTAGCGAGAGTCAGGGTAAGAATCTGGCACGGGTGGAAGAAAAGGCAAGCTGTCCAGCACTTTCTGCACGGAACGGTCCAGAAAACGGTTCCCGGATTTCTTGAGAACCTCCCCTGTTTCGATGGTTCCGGAGCGCTCGATCACAAAACGCACCTCCACCACCATGTCCTGATCCGCAAGGTGCGGCGGCACCTCCCAATGCTCGGCAAGGTACGCGATCAGCCGGGTGCGGTAGATGCGGGATTCGGCCACGCTCATGCGCCGCGCCGCCAGCGAAACCTGCTGGTCTTCCGGGGCGTCCAAGGCCACCAGTTCCAAGTCGGACAGCAGCGAATCCGGCAGGGCCACCTCGGTTGCAGGGGCTTCGGACTGCGAGAATTTCGCAGATTCCGTGGGCAATTCCTGCAAAATTTGGCTGAGGCTCAAGGCGGTTGGGGTTTCGGATTTTGGAGCGGGCTGCTCCAGTTTTTTGGGAGGAGGCGTCGGCTCCGGAGCTTTTTGGACGACCGGGCGCAACATGCTTGCTTCAACCTTGGGCGTTTTCTGAACCTCCGGCTTGGGAGGCGGAGGCGAAGGGGGCGGTTTGGGACGCGCTCCAGCCAGCAGCATTCCTGGCGCCGCATCGTCCTCCGGAAGCAGCTCCGTGATTTTGGGCGGAGGCAGAGGCAGGGTTGAGAGTTGCAGTTGCTCCGCCCAACTCCGGGGGATGAGCTGCACCAGCAGGGTTTGAGGGCTGGCCACCGCAGGAGGCGGATGCTGCTGGAACCATGCAATCAAGGCGACGTGCAAGCCGCCGGAAATCAGCAAGGCCAGCGAGTGTTGCCAACGCAACCAGCTCATCGGGACTGCCCACCCCACGAAAGCCGGGACGCGAGATTGTGGAAAAAGTAGTTCGGCTCCAGAAACACCAGTCGGGCCTGCCGCTTGGATTCGCGCACGGTGATCTCATCGTTGATGCCCAACGGAATCTTGTTCTTGCCGTCGGTCGAAAGGTAAAGGTCGGTTTCGCGCGTTTGCGAACTGACCCGCAGGCGGATTTCCGAATCATGCGTGACCACGAGGTGCCGTGCCCGGAAATCGTACTCGTTGAGGCCGCTGACGATCATGCAGCGCAACTCCGGCATCACGATGGGAGACCCTGCCGCAAGCAGGTAGGCGGTGCTTCCGGTGGCCGTGCCCACGATCACGCCGTCCCCCCGGATTTTGCGGATGGGCTGCTGGTCAATGCTGAGTTCCACCGTGATCAGGCGTGTCGCCCCCCGCACCACCATTTCGTTGACGACGTAGCTGTCGCCATGCGAGTGGGTGCATTTGAGGATGGAGCGCTTGCTGATGAAGTGGCGTCCGGCAAACACCCGCTCCAGGATGCTGTCGAGGTCTTCCAGATCACCCGCCGTGAGAAAGCCCACGGTTCCGGCGTTGATCGCCAGCAGCGGAACTTCCGGATAGGAAACCAGGGCGGAAAGCACCGTGCCGTCGCCCCCCACCGCAATCACGAGGTCCAGTTCCAAATCCGCGTCCCCGCCCTCCTTCAGCAACTTCACCTCGACCTCATGAGGGGCGAGAATGTCCTGAATGCGGTGCAGCAGGCGCACAGGCTCGTGATTGGTGGTGAAAAGACCGATCCGGTGAAGAGAAAACAAGGAACTCTGGGATCGCATAGAAAAGCCGATGGTTCAACAAGGTCTGTTGATGATGCGCTGGCAACCGATGGGATGTCAAGAGGAATCGCACTGTGGCCTGCGGCTCTTGCTTGCCTTTCTCCGGTCAATGTGGGACGATTGCTGGATAGACTTGAGAACTGTTGCTCTCGCAAAAACATCCACAAAAACCTCCTTAGAAACAGGCATGAACAACTTCATGCGGAATTTGGGAATCTGGCTGGTCATCGGCATGGTGATGCTGTTGCTCTTCAATGTGCTGGGCAACCGCCAGTCCCAAGAACGCCTCCTCTCCTTTTCTGATTTCATCGCCCAAGTTGAATCCGGAAGCGTGCTGGAAGTCGCCTTGCGGGACCGTCAGGTGATCGGCGTGAGCGACTCCAACGGACGCTTCCAGACGCAGGTGCCGAACTACCCCGCGCTTTTTGAGCTGCTGGAGCGCCATCAGGTGCGCGTGCGCGTCGAGCCTCCGAATCAGGGGAATCTGTTCCTCGCGATCCTCAACAGTTGGCTGCCGATGCTGCTCATCATCGGCATCTGGCTTTTCTTCATGCGGCAGGTGCAGGGCGGTGGAAGCCGGGCCATGAGCTTTGGGAAGGTCCGGGCGCGGATGCTGGAAAAGGACGAGAACGCCATCACCTTCGCCGACGTGCAGGGCATTGACGAGGCACGGGAGGAGGTTTCGGAGATTGTGGACTTTCTCTCCGATCCGCAAAAATTCGAGAAGCTCGGCGGTGAAATCCCGCGTGGAGTCCTGCTGATGGGCGATCCGGGGTCCGGCAAAACCCTGCTCGCCAAGGCGATTGCCGGAGAGGCCGGAGTGCCGTTCTTCAGCATCAGCGGCTCCGACTTTGTGGAAATGTTCGTCGGCGTCGGAGCCAGCCGGGTCCGCGACCTCTTCGAGCAGGGCAAGAAGAACGCGCCGTGCATCATCTTCATTGACGAAATTGACGCCGTGGGCCGCAGCCGAGGGGCCGGACTGGGCGGAGGCAACGACGAGCGCGAGCAAACGCTCAACCAGTTGCTCGTCGAAATGGACGGCTTTGCCCCCAACGAGGGCATCATCGTGATCGCTGCAACAAACCGCCCTGACGTGCTGGACCCGGCGCTGCTGCGTCCGGGACGCTTCGACCGCCATGTGGTGGTGCCACGCCCAGACGTGCTGGGGCGTGAAAATATCCTCAAGGTCCACACTGAGGAAATGGAGTTGGACGAGGAGGTGGACCTTCAAGTGATCGCCCGTGGCACCCCCGGATTCACCGGAGCCGATTTGTCCAACCTTGCCAACGAAGCCGCGCTGTGGGCGGCCCGCAACGACAAGGAGCAGGTGGACATGTCGGACTTCGAGTACGCCAAGGACAAAGTCCTCATGGGGGGCGAGCGCCGCAGCATGGTCATCACGGAGGATGAAAAGCGCACCACCGCCTACCACGAAGCCGGGCACGCGCTGGTCGCAGTCTCGCTTCCGGATTGCGATCCCGTCCACAAGGTCACGATCATTCCGCGAGGACGCGCCCTCGGTGTCACGCAACTGCTGCCTGAAGAAGACCGCCACAGCTACAACCGCAAGGGTCTGCTGAGTCAGATTTCGATGATCATGGGAGGACGCGCCGCCGAGCAGTTGGTCTTCCAGCACTTCACCACCGGAGCCAGCGACGACCTCAAAAAGGCGACCGAACTCGCCCGCAAGATGGTCTGCCAGTGGGGCATGAACGAAAAGCTCGGCCCGATTTCCTACACGGAGAACCCAGGACAGGTGTTCTTGGGGCGGGATATCCAGCGTCACAAGGGCTTCAGCAACGAATCCTCGCGCATGATTGACGATGAGGTGCGGCGGATTCTCACCGAGTGCTACGACCGCGCCTGCACCATTCTCAAGGAAAACTATCAGGCCCTGGAACAGCTCGCCCAAACCTTGATCGAGAAGGAAACCGTGGACGGCGAGGAAGTCGCGCAAAGCCTGCGCCAGCCCGCATCGGCATGATCTCTGTGAAACCCTGAACCACCCCAACCCTAACCCCTTCCCATCCTGCACCTGTGAGTCCGCTTGCCACGTTTATCGAGAGCCTCGATCTTCAGTGGCAAGACCTCATTGACCTGTTGCTGCTCAGCCTGATCTTCTACCGGCTGCTCATCCTCATCAAGGGCACCCGGACGATTCCCATGCTGCTCGGCTTCTCGCTGCTGCTGGGGCTGTATGTGCTGTCCCTCGCCCTGCAACTGGATGCCACGCTGCTGCTGCTGGACAACCTTGCCAACTCGCTCGTGCTGGTCGTCGTCGTGCTGTTCCAGGCCGACATCCGCAACGCGCTCGCGCAGTTTGGGCTGTTCACGATGTTCCGGGATTCGCGGGCGAAGCAGCAGACGATCGTGGACACCGTGTTGCAGGCGTGCGAAACGATGGCGCGGCGACGAATCGGCGCCCTCATCGTTTTCGAGCGCGAGGTGGGCCTGCGCAACCACACGGATCGCGGCACCATGCTCAATGCCGAAGTCAGTGAACCCCTGCTGTTGAGCCTCTTTGCGCCGACCTCTCCGTTGCATGACGGTGCGGTGGTGCTGAGTCCCAAGGGGGTGCTGGTGGCGGCGCGGTGCATCCTGCCCGTTTCGATGAACACCCGCCTCAGCGAGGACTTGGGCACCCGGCACCGTGCGGCAGTGGGCGTGACTGAAGAGAGCGATGCCATCGTGCTGGTGGTCTCCGAGGAGCGTCGCGAAATCAGCCTCTGCTTCCGGGGAAGCATCCTGCGAAATCAGGGACGGCAGCTCCGTCCGCTGGTGCTGGACTTGCTCTCTGGAAAGCTCACCGAGCTTCCCGGCGCAGAAAAGCTGGAGAACGGCGACGATCCCGCTCCTCCTGTGATTCTGGAAGAGGCCGCACCCGCCACCGCTCCTCAAACCACTCCAGCCGCCAGTTGAGATGATGCCGCGCTTGTCATGGTTCTCGGAAAATCTGGGGTTCAAGGGCTTGTCCATCCTGCTGGCCCTCTTCGTGTGGTACCTTGCCAAGCAGGTGGGCGACCCGATCCAGATGAGCTTTTTCGCCCCGGTGGTGTTCAAGAACCTGCCCCCGAACTTTCAGGTTTCGTCCGATCCCTCTCAGGTCAACATTTCGGCGCGGACGAAGAGCCGGGGCGGCAGCCTCAACCCGCTGGAGGTGCAGGCGGTCCTCGACCTCAGCACGGCCCAAGACGGGCAGGTGGAGTATGTGCTGACGGAAAGCAACATCATCGCGCCCGTGGACCTGCACATCACTCGGATCACCCCGCCAAAGGTCACCCTTGCCATTGAGGAGTTGATCGAGAAAACTTTGCCCGTGCAGGTGCGGCATCAGGGGGAGGTGCAGAAGGGCTTCCTGCTCGGCTCCATCGAGATCACCCCGCCCTCCGTGCGGGTTCGGGGGCCGAAGGCCCAGCTCGCTCCGGTTGAGACGGTGGCAACGATGGTGATTGACCTAGGCGAGTTGAGCCACAGCACCGAGATGATCGTGCAACTGGACCTGCCCCAGCGCAGTTTTCAGGTGCTGGACGAGGGGGTGGAGTTCTACACCGCGCAGGTGAACCTGCGGAGCCTGCCCATCAAGAAACGGTTTGACAATGTGCCAGTGTACCTCCGAAATACAGCCTATGTGAGCGTGATCAATCCGAACGCCTTCAACATCTTTGTCGAAGGTCCGGCAGAGGTGGTCAAGAGCCTGAAGTCCTCCGGGCTGTACGGGGTGATTGATCTGCGCAAGTACAAGCCGGGGGTTTACAACAAGGTGAAGCCCACCCCGATCCTTCCGGAGGAAGTGAACGTTCTGGAGCAATGGCCTCCCATTTCCCTGTGGGTGAAGCCGGAGGCTCTGGGGAAATCCGAAAAACTCAAACAACGAACACAACCCAGTGGTTTTTCTGCACGTCAACGTTGATCACGTCGCCACCGTCCGGCAGGCTCGCCGGACCATCGAGCCGGACCCCGTTGCCGCCGCCGTCTTGGTGGAACTGGCCGGGGCGCACGGCATCACGATCCACCTGCGCGAGGACCGTCGGCATATTCTGGACCGCGACGTTCGCCTGATCCGGCAAATCGTCCAAACCCGGCTCAATCTGGAAATGGCCGCCACGGTGGAAATGTTCGGAATCGCGCTGGAGGTGAAGCCCGACATCGTCATGCTGGTTCCAGAACGCCGGGAGGAGGTCACGACTGAAGGCGGACTGGACGCCGCAGGTGCTTCGGAAACGATGAAGGACGGCATCCGCAAGCTCAAGGACGCGGGCATTCCCGTGAGCCTCTTCATTGACCCGGAGCCTTGGCAAGTCGAGGCCAGTCAGACGCTGGAGGTCGAGGTCGTTGAGCTGCACACCGGAAGCTACGCCAACGCGAAGGCACCGGAGGACATCGAGCAGGAGTACGCCCGGCTGCACCAAACCGCACTCCAAGCGCATGAAGCGGGCTTGCAGGTCAACGCCGGGCACGGACTCAACTACCACAACACCCGTCAAATCTGCCAGCTTCCGCACCTCCGGGAGTTGCACATTGGGCACAGCATCATCAGCCGCAGCGTGTTCACCGGAATTTCCGAGGCCGTGCGCGACATGCTGAAGCTGATCCACGAATCGACTCCCCAAGCCTGAAACCCCCAACGTTCTTCTGATATGGCCAAGGACATTGTCATCAATCATGCCTCGCATGAAACCCGTGTCGCGGTGCTAGAGAATGGCAACCTCACCGCACTACACCATGAGCGCGGCCAAGAGCAGCGCATCGTGGGCAACATCTACAAGGGCCGGGTACTCAAGGTGCTGCCCGGCATGGAGTCCGCGTTTGTCGAAATTGGCGCCGAGCGCGCTGCGTTTTTCTACGTGGGCGACCTGATTGAAGAAAGCGAGCTGCTGGACGAGTCTCCGCGCCCCAACAAGCGCCGGGAGCACGAGGACATTTCGGAGATGCTCAAGGAGGGGCAGGACGTGCTGGTGCAGGTCTCCAAAGGCCCCATCGGCACCAAAGGCGCCCGCATCACCAGCCACATCTCGCTGCCGGGCCGCAACCTCGTGTACATGCCCGCCTCCCGCACGCTGGGCGTTTCCCGCCAAATCTCCGAGGACAGCGAACGGGTGCGGCTCAAGGAAATCGTCGGGCGGCTTCGCCCCGAATCCGGAGGGTTCATCATCCGCACGGTCGCCGAGGGGAACTCCGAAGACGACCTCCACTCCGACATCAACTACCTCGTCTCGCTCTGGGAAGACATCCTGGAGCGCTACAAAAGCATGGAAGCCCCTGCCCTGCTGCACTCGGACCTCAATGTGGTGTTCCGCACCCTCCGGGACGTGTTCTCGCCGGACGTGCGGCGGCTCGTGGTGGACGAGGAGGAGCAGTATCAGGACATTCGCAGCTTCGTGCGTTCCTACCTGCCGCGCTACAACTCCATTGTCGAACACTACAACCGACGCGCCCCGATCTTTGATTACTTCGGGATCGAGGTGGAAATTGACCGTGCCCTCGCCCAGAAAGTCTGGCTGCGCTCCGGAGGTCACCTCGTCATTGACCAAACCGAGGCGCTGACGGCGATTGACGTCAACACCGGACGCTTCGTGGGGCGGGAGAGCCACGAGAAAACGATTGTGCGCACCAACCTTGAGGCGATCGAGGAACTCGTTTACCAACTGCAACTGCGCAACATCGGCGGCATCATCATCATTGACTTCATTGACATGGAGTCCCCGCAGCATCGGCAGATGGTCTATCAGACCCTCAAGGACCAGCTGCGCTCCGACAAAGCCCGCAGCAAGATCCTTCAGATCAGCGAAATGGGACTGGTGGAGATGACGCGCAAGCGCGACCACGAAAACCTCAGCCGCTACCTCTGCGACCCCTGCCCGTACTGCGATGGCGTGGGGCACATCAAGTCGTCCTCCACCGTCAGTTACGAGATCTTCCGGGAGGTCCAGCGCACCTGCAAACGCGGGGGCGACGGCTCGGTCGTCGTGTACGTCCACCCGGACGTCCACCGCCACCTTGAGGAGGAAGAGCAGCAGTCCATGCAGACGGTGGAGCGGCTGGTGGGGCAGCCCTTGGTCGTGAAGCCGCTGTCCTCATTGCACCACGAGCAGTTCGAGCTGTATGAGTTCTGACCCCCTCCGCACCGAAGCCGCTGCCAACCTGCAACGGCATCTGGCGGAGAACGCCTATCCGGGACGAGGGCTGATTCTGGGGCGCAGCACGTCCGGGGCATGGACGATTGTGTACTGGCTGATGGGGCGCAGCAACAACAGCCGCAACCGCGTTCTGCTTGAGGAAAACGGCCTGCTCCGCACCGAAGCCGCCGACCCCGCACAGCTTGAAGACCCCAGCCTCATCATCTACAACGCCCTGCGGACTTTGGGCGGAAAAACCGTGGTCACCAACGGCGATCACACCGATCGAGTGGTGCGCGGATGGGAAAACGGCACGACCCTTGAAAAGACGCTCCTTAGCGAACGCCACGAGCCGGACGCTCCAAATCTGACTCCCCGCATCGCGGGATGCGTGCATCCCGAAGATTTGGAAGCCCCCCTCCGACTTGCGCTGATTCGGAGCTGCGGCAGGAATCCAGAGTTGTCAGAGCATCACTTTTTCTGCTATCCTGCGCCAGCCCCCGGTTTGGGTCACGGGCTGACCACTTACCAAGGGGACGGCCACCCCCTCCCCAGCTTCGCCGGACTCCCCCTGTGGTTTCCACTGGAGGGCGAAGGCGACCGAATCGCTGAGGCGTATTGGGAGGCGTTGCACCCGAACAACCGCGTTGCCTTGGCCGTATGGACCTTGGCTCCGGGAGCAACCACCCCCCAGATGCAGATTTGTAATCGGCACCGAACCGGATGATCCGGCTCCGGGTTTGGGCACGCCAAGGACGGTTTCCCGGACAACCAATCGCTGAGTTTCCTCATGGGCGCAGAGCGACGACAATACCTCAGAGTCCTCTTCGAAGAGACGATTGAGGTCCGCACCAAGGAATGGACGGACCCCGTTGCCACCGGCTTGGACGTTTCCCTCAACGGAGTTCGCTTCCACTGCGAACACCCGCTTTCCGACGGCGAACTGGTCACCATCGGCTTCAGTCCGGATTTTGAAGTCTCCGGAAAAGTCCGCTGGTGTTGGCCAATCGAATGGTACTACCAGTCGGCGGTTCAGTTCATCGAGATCACTCCAGAGGAGCAGGAACAGCTTCGCCAATACATCGTCGAGGTGACGGGCGAAGCCTACCCGGACGCCGAGGAGGAGGATGCGGAGACGGCCACTGACGCTTCAGAACCCGCGCAGGCCGAGCCAAGCCTGGACTTGGAGGACGAGGACGACTGGCTGGACGATCTTTCCGAGGACGACCTTGATGCCGCAACCGACGAGGAGGCTTTCATTTCGCTTGACGAGGACGACGCCCTTGACGAGGACGACCTCAGCGACACCGTTCCGGGCATGGACGAGCAGGACAGCGGCCCGTCCCTCAATCTTGAGGGCATGGACCCGCGCAGTTTTGAAGGGCGCAACGTTCTCATTCTTGGAGAAAACCAGGAACACTCCGGGCTGCTGAAGGAATACTTGACGGATCGCACCGGATTTGAGGTCGAGGCCGTCAGCAAGAAGCAGAACCTCTGGCGGCTGATGAAGATTGACCCCGTGGACATGGTGATCATGGAATGGCAGGCTCACGCCGGGGAAGAGTCTCTGGACACCCTGCGCCAAACCCGCGACGCCTTTCCGAGCGTCCCGGTGATCTGCCTCGCTGGACCCGTAAGTCTGGAGCATCGTCTCAGCAGCCTCAACGCCGGAGCTTCGGATTTCCTGACCCGTCCCGTGCATCTCTCCTCCGTGGCTCAAAGCGTCCTCACCCGCTTCAACTCCGATGGTGACTCCACCACCGATGCGATGGCCGCAGCGATTGCCTCTGATCCGATTGCGGCGGGCGGCGATCCCGGCCTGCTGGAGGACGACCTCGACATGTCCGAGGAACTGGAACTGATTGACGACGATTTTTAGAGGGGCCGTAGCGGCGGGACGCTTTGGGCCGTGAGGCTCAGTCCATACGTTCATCTAATTCTCAGTCACAAATCACGCCCATAGGACGTGGCCTGAAGGAAAGCCCCTAGAAGGGGCTATTTGTTGGGGAAGAGACCTAGCTGACCTTCATCGCCAGCCTCTTCCTGATGACGCACATACTCACGGATCATTTCCTCATCCGGGCCAGCAG
>CAZQXS010000010.1:0-49922 GCA_964597275.1 uncultured Pseudomonadota bacterium
TCACACCCTCTACAGCGAAATCGCCCTCATGAAGCAGCTCGTGCCGCTGGAGTGACACAAATCAGTAGTGATAGCGACACTGAGCAATGAAGATCGTTTGCTCGCTGACTTTGTAAACCAGCCGATGCTCCCGGTCAATGCGCCGGGACCAATATCCGGACCAGTGGTGCTTGAGCGGTTCCGGGTCTCCCAATCCTGCAAAGGGAGTGCGCTGAACCTCGCGGATCAGGGCGTTGATGCGCTTTAGGGTTTTCTTGTCCGTCTGCTGCCGGTGGAGGTAATCCTCCCAGCCCTGCTTGGCCCAGCAGAGGGTCATGGCTCAATCAAGCGGTGCGCTGCGGCTTGCCCGGCCTCGATTTCCTGAATCGCCTGATTCAGGCGCTCTGCGTTCTTGGGGCTGGCCATCAGGTACGCGGTTTCCTGATAAGACTCGAAATCCTCCAAGGACATCACGACCGCTGGTTTGCCGGATTGCCGAGTGATCAACATCGGCTTGTGATCGTCATTCACTTTGTCCAGAACGCTCGCCAGTTGGCTCCGGAACGCCGAATAGCTTAGGGTGTCCATCATATTCTCCTACAAAAACTGTGGTGCCCTTCAGTTTAGTTGTACTTGTTTTTGTACGCAAGCACGGAATTATGTTTCGGCTTAGAAAGCTTGGAGACCAATTGCGCGACTGACTGGATGCCAGTTATCCTTGCAAATTTACCGGCTCATCGTAAATTTACGAGGAAAAATCGAGGTAGAACTGAATTGGAGTGACTTAAGGCGATTCACACACCGACGATCTGGCGGGTGCGCTCCAGCACGTCCAGCCCCTGCTGCTTGAGCCACCACGGCAGGTCAATCAGCACCCAGTTCTCGGCGAGTTTGTCGCCATCGCGGCGGTAGAGGTCCACCACCCGCATGTCGGCGGGGGTGTCGCTGGCGGGGAGTCCGAGAAACCCTCCGGTGGGGGTGTTGGTCAGATTGGGCCAGCCAAAGAACCCGGCGTAGTTGCCCTCGGCGAGGCGGCAGACGTGGCCGTTGAACACCTTGCCCTTGAGTCCGCCCCGGAACGGATACTGGTGCTGCTCCTGATAGCGGGGGATGGTGTAGGTGGCTCCAATTCCGGCGGGGCCGTACCAGATCATGTCTTCGTGCCACGTCCGGGCGAGCAGTTCCGGTAGTGGAAAGTCATCGCCGCTCTGGTTGAGTTCGGTGAGGTCGGCGACCATGCGGTTGACCAGCTCCAGCGTTTTGCGGGATTCTCCCGGAGGCTGCGATTCCAGTTGGATGCCGTCGTGCGTCCGGGGGCCGGGGTAGAGGAAGGAGGCTCCGGTCTGGGGCGGAAGGGGATGGATGCCCGCCTGGTGCATCACGCCGATGAGGTCACAGAAAAAGCCGCTGCGGACGATTTTCCCGTCCCGGACGCAGTTGAAGTCGGCGTAGCGCAAAAAGCCCAGCTTGCGGCTGGCCGGAATGCCCAGCCACGGACGGTCCCGCAGGCCCATCAGGTGCCCCATGCTGATCGTCCAGTCCGTCTGGTCAATCTCGCTGGTGCCCGCGATGAAGATGTCCTGACGACGCTGTACGCTTCCCCATGCGTTCAGGAACGGATGCCAGAAGGCTTCGGCGACTGCTTCCGCCCCGCGTTGCTCGTTGAAGGGATAAACCCCGTACCACTGGAAATCCGAAGCGGTGAACTGGCTGATGACGCTGGCCACCGTTTCCGCATTGGCCGCTTCCAGTGCCCGGTAATAGTCGAGGACGAGCGCCTTCTGGCTTTGGTAATCCGACACCGTCTCAGCCTTCCGGGTTGATCGGCCTGACCTGACGATGGGCCGTCACCTCCCGCATCCGCCGGAAGACATCCACTCCGATCTGGTCGTACACGTCCAGCAAATCCACCAGCACCCAGTTCTCGCGGATCAGCCCCTGCTCCAGCCGCCAGAAGTCGAGACTCCGCATGGTGATGCGTTTGCCGACCGGAGCAATGCCCAGCCAGCCGTCGTGGGAGAGCGTCTGGATCATGTTGGGCCAGCCCGTCACGGCGGCATAGTCGCCATCCCCGAAGAAGTGGTAAGTGATCTGGTCCACGTACTGCCCTCGGTCGGGCATTCCGTTGAGGAAGGGAATCTGATGCCAATTCCGAAACCCCGCCACACCGCGCCCGGTGCCAATGCCGGAGGGACCATACCAGTTCATGCGGGGATGCCAGAATTTTTCCAGTTCCATCACCTCCGGCCCGCCTTCGGAGGGGTGCCGCTTCATCGCGGTCAGCATTTCGATGATGTGCTGGCAGGTCGCCGTGCTGCGGGCTTCGTCATGCGGACCAGGCACATGGCCGTCCTGCGTGGCCGGTCCCGGCACCTGCCATTCGCGGCCAAGGCTTGGAGCCAGCGGCCAGGCGTTGGCTTGCAGCATCACCTCCGGGATGTCCCACAGTGCCTGAATCTCGACGACGCGACCCTGCTCCATCCGGTAGAACTCGTGGAAGCGCATCGCGGCCTGATTCCCCGTCGGGGGAATGTCCAGCCACGGCTGTTGAAACGTTCCAGTGTAGTAGCCCCCGCAACCGACCCAATCGGCCCCCTCCGGAGTGGTTCCGGCCATCACGATGGTATCCCGCCGCTCCAAATCAGGCCACGCGGCAAACAGCGGCGCATAGACAGAATCGTAAAACGCCGCTGCCCCGATCATTTCCTCAAACGGGAAACACAGCCGCACCTCGGCTTCCGGAGCCAGCAGCACTTCCAGTGCCGAACGCACGCCGCGCTCGCTGAAGTCGTACATCGCCGCTCGCAGTGGGGCGACCAACTCCTTGTGCTGGGTGTGCCGATCCGGTGTCATTTGTTAGCCTCCGTTTCGTGTGGCGGGCGGGGCGGGGTTTTCTCGCCTCGGTCATACGCCTCCCAGCCGTGGCCGTTGAAGGGGTCCACCCCAAGCTGGCGCATCACATGCGGAAAATCCACCATCACCCAATTGTCCACGATCTTGCCGTCCTGCACCTTCCAGAAGTCCATGTAGCGGATTTCCACGCGCTTTCCAGTCGGGGCGATGCCCATGAACTCTCCGGAGTGCGTGGCCTCCTGCCTGCCGAAGGCAGCCATCCACTCGCCCTCGGCGAGGCGGGCTTCGTCAATGCAGACCTTGTCGGAAAACGCCGCCTGAAACGGTCGCTGCCAGTTGTCCTGAAACTCCTTGAGTCCGTTTTTCCAGCCGCACCCAGCGTTGCCCATCCAGCGGAAGTTTTTGGCGAAGAACGCCCCGATGCCGTCAATCTCGTGGTCGTTGAGACCGTCTACCATCGCTTCGACAACACGGCGGGTCTCCTCGGTTTTAGTGCGGTCATTGTCCTTCATCAGTTCCGCTTGCATCGGACGGGAGCCTTTCATAAATGATCCGGAGATAAACTGTTTAGCCTAGCTAGTGTCAGGCTTGAACCTGCATCATCAAGTCCAGTTCGTTGAACAGCATCCATTCGCTGGAAATGCGGTCATTGAAGATTTGATTTTGGGTAATTCCCCACAACTGTACTTGTCGGACAGTCGGTGGTCCATAGAGGCCATCCCCCTGATGAGTGCCGATGGCGCTCCAACGAGTGGAAACGAGAAAGCCTTCCGATTCGTTGCCCATCCAGTAAACTTCGTCCACCTGCAAGTCAAGGTCAGGAAAGGCCGTAAAGATCGACTGGAGAAAATTCTGGTAGGGCTGAACACCGGAGAAGGCCCGATTGGTTGGCCCCTGAAACTGAAAATCGGGGGTGTTGCTGGCAGTGAGAGCTTCCAGATTTTTGCGATTCCAAACCTCATCAAAGTGTTTGCGGATGAAACGGTCTACATCAAATCCGTCAATTGGCTCACTGATGCAAATCGGGGTTTGGGGTCGAGTTGCCTGACGCAAACCCTCCCAGATTTGAGCGCTCCTTGGCCATCCCGGAGGTGGAGATGCCACCAGTCGTTGGGGCATCTTGTTCAAGTCAAACCCCAGCTGCTGGAGCATGCTGGAGGTGTTGTACAGGACATGCTCCAGAAAGATTTCGTTCTCCAAGGCAACACAGTTGGCAATCACCAAGATGTCAATGCTACGGTTGGTGGCTGGACCGTAATGGCTCTCCCCGTCATTGGTTCCCCGGATCAAGGTGCGGTGCGAAGTATGAAATCCGATGGTATCATTGCCCGCCCAGATAACCTCATCCGCAATCAGTTCAATATTGGAAAAGGCCCCCGTGGTGTGGTGTGTGTCACTGACGATTTTCTGATTGCCTAATTGAAGCCCATAGTCGTCATAAACATGGGATTGATCCGAATAAGTGTCGAGAATGTACTCGACCTTGCGCTCCTCCCAGATACGGTGCGTGATGCGGACAATGTAGTCTATGATGTTGTGATAGGTCTCTTCAAACCCTCGCATCGGCTGACGAGGCCCAAAATCTTCCGGGATACGCTGAGCGGTGCGGGGATCCCCACCCAAGTAGCTACCAAGGGATAAGGAAAAGTCTGTAGGCATATGTTCCCGTCTCAAAGGTTGAGCGTGGGGACCGTCACGAGCCTTTGTTTGTCGATTCATTGCGAGCTTATCCTTTCACCGCCCCTTGCACGAGTCCGGAGACGATCTGCTTCTGGAAGAACAGCACCAGTACAAACAGCGGGGCCGTGATGGAGACCGCTGCCGCCACCGCCTCTACCTGATCGGTGGTGGTGGTCTCACGGTTGAAGTAACCACTGATGGCCGGAACCATCGTCTGGTTCTGCCCGTCAAGCAGCAGGGAGGTCACCAGAAAATCGTTGTAGGCCAGCAGGAAGCTGAACAGCCCGGTGGTGATCACTCCGGGCCACATCACGGGCATGATCACCAGTCGAAACGCCTGAAAGTGGTTGCAACCGTCCACGCGGGCGGCCTCGTCCAGTTCGGAGGGAATGTTCTGGAAGAAGCTCCGGAGCATCCAGATCGTGAAGGGCTGGTTGATGGAAACCAACACCGCGATCACCGCCCACGGCTGGCCGTAGAGCGTGGGTGCGGCCTCGCCCATGAAGGGACGGAGGATTTCCGCCGAATGGATGAACACCGGAAGGTAGCCCGCTACCAGCACCGAATGCGGGAGGGCACGGAAAATCAGCGCGATGATGAGAATCCAGAACGCCAGACTCGTGCGGGAACGCGCCAGCCCATAGCCTGCGAGTGTGCCCACTGAGAGCGAGATCGCCACCACTCCAGCGGTCACGACCAGCGAGTTGATGAAGTTGCGGTAGAACTCGTTGTCCACCCAGACGGCATGGTAATGCTCCGGAGTCAGGCCGATGAGTGGGACTCCAAGCGGTCCAAGCCCATCGTTCAAAACTCCGAGCAATGCGGGCAGCAGTTCCAGAAAAACCACCGCCACTCCGACCCCGAAGAGAGTCGTTCCCAAAATCCAGCCCAGCCACCTGTGGCCAACAGGCGTATGGCGACGAACCGCATTTGGCAACCAGCGCAGCGCCAGCCGAACGGTCAGCACCACGGCGGCAATCCCCAGCACGAGGTCCAAAAACGACAGCCCCTTGCCGTTGGCACGGGTGTGCGGCCCGAAGATCACCGCCAGCGGATTAGAGGAAAACGCCTCGACCGGCTCCTTGAAGCTCATCACCGCGATCCAGAAGATCGGGAAGGCCGCCAGCAGGCACCAGAACGCTAGAAAGACTCCGGAGGTGGCCCGCAAGGAAGCGGGTTGGCGCAACGCCACGGTGTTCATACGCTCCCCTCCTTGTGGTCGCGCCAAGTGCGATGCAGCAACGGCACCAAGATGACGGCAACACCAATCATGGTCAGCATCGCGCTGGCCGAGGCCCGACCAATTGAGCGGCTGCCACTGTCGTCCGGAGTGAGGAAGTCATAGGTCAGCCATTGCAGCGAGATCACATGCGCCTGACTGGAGAAGCCCACCACCTCCTCAAAGGCCCGGTAGGTGTCCATCAAATGAATCAACGAAATAAAGATGAGCAGCGGCATCAGGTGCGGGATGACGATGTAGCGCAGGCGTTCCCAGCGATTCGCTCCGTCAATGATGGCCGACTCCAGCGCGTCTTGATTGACCGTCTGGAGGCCGGCGTACAGCACCACAAAGGCGAAGGGCGCGGCGTGCCAGACGCGGTAGAAGAGCATCAGCAGCTCGATGGTCCAGCCCTGGGCGAACAGGGCGATGTCGCGCTCCAGCCACCACTCCAGCAACGCCGTCATGATGCCGTCGCCGATGAAGAGCCAGCGGATCGACAACACCCCGATCACCGGGGTGATGACAAAGGGCAACAGCGAGAGGAAGATCACCGGGCCGCGCACTGTGCGGAGGGTGTTGTTCACGGCCAGCGCAATCGCCAGCCCGACCCCGATCACCAGCGGCAGGGTAATGAAGGTGAAGGTGAGCGTGAAGCGCAACGCCTTCCAGAAATCAATGATCAGCAGCTTCGACCACGCCCCCTCGGCGATGGCTGGAAAGGCCCGCTCCGGTTCAATGAGATTGCGGTAGCTTTGCAGGCCAACGTAGGTCGTCTCCGTTTTGACCTTGCCGCTTGCATCGAGGATCGGGCGCGTCTTCTTCTCGACCACGCAGGTCTGGCCCGTGAAGCCCGGGGTGCAGGTTTCCACCTCCACCGTCTCGTACACGGGCTGGGTGAGGTGGAAGCTCTGCCAGAAAACGCTGAGCAGGGGGGCGGCGATGAACAGGAACATGAGGCAGACCGACGGGCCAACAAACAGCGCGAAAGTCTTGAGTTTCATCCCTGTTGCTCCGCAGGTAGGAAATTCCGGAGGGCCGCAACCCTCCGGAACAAAGGAGGGTTAGAGCAGTCCCGCTTCCTTGGCAGCGGTCGTGTAGGCCGCCTCGATGTCAGCGAGTGCCGTGCGAGCGTCCTTCTTCCCGGTCAGGAAGTCGGCGAGGCCGTTGCCCAGAGCGGTGTGCATCAGGCCCATCTGCTTGCTGGCCGGATACGGAACCGCGCCGTTGGCGGCGGTGTCGGAAGCGCCTTTCGCGGCTTTTCCGGGAGCGTAGCCGTCAATCAGCCAGATCGCATCTGCGTTGTTGGCCTGCACCATTCCCCGGTCCAAGCCTTCCATCGCCACGCGGAAGGCCGCCTCGGCCTGAGCGTCCGAGATGTTCTTGGCGATCACGATGCCGTCCCACCACAGCGTGGAAGCCGGGCGGTTGCCTGCCGTCGGAGCCGGAGCGGACGAGAACTGCACCTTGCCCACCACCTGAGATTCGGCGGCATCATCCATCGCACCAGCACGGGTGGCCCAGAGGTTCGCCATGGCGATCTTGCCCTGCTGGAACTGCTTCTGCACATAGGTGGAGTCCGAAACCAGATACTCCGGGTCCATGTACATGGTCAGTTCCTTCATGGTTTCCAGCGTGGCAATGCCCTCGATGTTGTTGATTGCCGGGGAATTGCCGGCACCGAAGAATGCCCCGCCATAGCCGAGGTACATGTTGACGAACTCCTCCGCCAAGTTCCAGCCCGCCTTGTAGGTGCCGCCCATCGCGTAGTCCACCACTCCGGCCTGCTTGATCTGCTCTGCGGCCGCCAGCACCTCGCCGTAGGTCGTCGGCACAGCAATTCCCAGGTTGTTGAGGATGTCCTCACGGTACATGAGGTGCTGGGCGTTGACCATCATGGCCACGGCCATGACCTTGCCGTCAATCCGGATCAACTGGTTCGGCTTCAGGTGTTGGCCATGCTTGGCAACCAAGTCGTCCAGCGGGCGGATCGTGCCCTCGTTGAGCAAGGGGACCATCGTGCTGTTGGCCACGCCACCGATCTGGTACAGCGCCGGGTTTGCCGCAAAGGCGGCGGGCTGCTTCTTGCGGAACTCCTGATCCAACTCCGGCTCGAAGTTGCCGCACTCCGCCATCGCGCTGGTGACGGATTTCCACGCTTGGAACCCTGCCGTCAGCGACTTCAGCGGCACACTGTTCTTGAATCCGCAGGACGCATACGCCGTTCCGGAAACCGCAACCGCCAATGCAATCAGCGCGAGTTTGAACATTTTCATCTGACTCTCCTTTGAGGATAATGGACTTCCCGCCCCTTGGCGTTCCGCCCGGTTTTGGATTGCACAAACCCGCCTCCCTCACACGGTTACTCCGAAGGGGCTTGTGCTCTTGTCTGCCGTTCAACCAGCCAACGGCCTGCCCTGCCGAATCCCACCGCGCATTTCGCGGTTGCTTCATCCACAAAGCGTGAGTATCATACTCCTGTCTGCAATCGTATGCAATCGTTTTTTTCACCCTCCACATTCCCTATTTGGAAAGAGGAGACGCCCCGGCCTTGTCGAGTCCCTGAACCGATTTGCAACAGTAGCCGCAATGGCCTAGGGTATAATCTGGAACGCTTCAAAGGAACCGCATGAAACTGAGTCGCAACCGCATCCTCACCACCCACGTTGGCAGCCTGCCGCGCTCGCAGCGTGTTTTCGAGTTGGTGTTCGCCAAGGAGGGGCAGGAAAACTACGACCCCGCCGAGTATGACCGGGTGATCACCGAGGCGGTGCAGGAGACCGTTCGCAAGCAAGCCGAGGCGGGGGTGGACGTGGTCAGCGACGGCGAGCAGAGCAAGATCAGCTATGCCACCTACATCAAGGACCGCCTCACCGGATTCGAGGGTGACAGCCCACGCCGCACCCCCAAAGACTTGGAGGAATACCCGGCGTTCTCCAAGCGCATTGCGCAAAGTGGCGGGGTACCGTCCTACACCCGTCCGCGCTGCACGGGCGACGTGGGGGTGAAAGACCTCCAGCCGCTACAAACCGACCTCGACAACTTCAAGGCCGCGCTGGACGGCTCCGGCGTCACCGAGGCGTTCATGAATGCGGCCTCGCCCGGAGTCATCGCGCTCTTCCAGCCCAACGACCACTATCCGGACCACCGCAGCTACCTGTTTGCCCTTGCCGAGGCCATGCGTGTTGAATACGAAGGCATTACCAACGCCGGGCTGGTCTTGCAGATCGACAGCCCGGATTTGGCGCTGGGTCGGCACATGCTGTTCAAGGACAAAACCGATGCGGAATTCCTGCAAATGGCGGAGCTGCACATCGAGGCGCTCAACCACGCCCTGGAGAACGTGTCCGCCGAAATGGTGCGGCTGCACGTCTGCTGGGGCAATTATCAGGGGCCGCACCACTGCGACATCGAAATGGCAAAAATCCTGCCCACCGTCCTCAAAGCCAAGCCGCAGGCGCTCTCCTTCGAGGGCTCCAATCCGCGCCACTCGCACGAGTGGGCGACCTTCCGGGATGCCAAGCTCCCCGAAGACAAGGTGCTGATCCCCGGAGTGCTGGATTCGACCACGAATTTTGTGGAGCATCCCGAACTGGTTGCCGAGCGCATTTGCCGCTACGCCGACATCGTGGGGCGGGAGCGTGTGCTGGCGGGCAGCGATTGCGGCTTTTCCACCTTCGCGGGCTTTGGCAGTGTGGATGCGGACATCACCTGGGCCAAGCTGAGTTCGCTCTCTGCCGGAGCCGCCCTTGCCACGGAGCGCCTATGGTGAATCCCAATCCACGCCGCAACGACCTCAGCGGCGTTTTACGCCTCGCCTGCGACACCCTCCGCAACATCTGGGAGTTCCGGGAACTGGGCCGCATGTACGACCACTACACCCACCGTGCGCAAATCGTGCAGGGCGGCCACCTGACCTACGGGCGGGATGCGTGGCTGGAGCGCGTCACCCAGCAGCTCACCTGCTTTCCGGATGCCCGGCTGTTCATTGACGAGGTCTTCGCCCGTGAAGAGGATTCCGGGAGCTTCCGGGTGGCCCTGCGTTGCACCTTCGTGGGCACGCACTTGGGGCACGGCGTTTATGGTTCCCCCAGCGGACGGCGTGTGGTGCAACCGTGGCTGCTGCTGCTGCGCGTGGCGGACGAGTGCATTGCCGAGGAATGGCGGGCCGTGGACGAAGTGGGGCTTTTGCGGCAACTCGGCTGGAGCGATGAGGCCATCCGCCAAACGCCGCCTTGGGGATTTTCCGCCCCGGAAGCCCCGGACGTGCAGGGAGAGATTGAACGCCTGCAAGGCCAGCTTCCGCCCGATTCCGGCAACGAGCAGGAGAACTTTGAGATCGAAGCCTTCCTGCGCTCCACCTTGCATCGGCTCTGGAACCGCCGCATGGTCGGTCGTTCCGACATCGGCGTGGACCGCTACTTCCGGGGGCATGGCAACTCGCGGGGCGAACGCTACGGCGCTCAGGATTTGCAGGAGGACGTGCTGGGCTGGCTGGCGATGTTCCCAGACCTCGCGCACCACCTTGACGAACTGATTTGGGTGGGCGGCTCGCAGGAGGGCTTCCGGGCGATGCTGCGCTGGACATGGCTGGGCACGCACGATGGGCACGGCTGGCTGGGAGCGCCCACGGGGCGGCGGATGCGCGTTTCCGGGCTTTCGCTGCTTTACGTCCGCAATCGCCGCATTGCCGAGGGCTGGACCGAGTTCGGCGAACACACGCTCTGGCACACGCTGGCCCCGGCCCCTGCTCCAGTCGAGCCAGACGCTGCCGAATGAACCGAACTCCCCTCGTCCTGCTGCCAGGGCTGCTGCTTGACGAGCGCATGTGGCAGCCTCAAATCGAGAGCTTGCAGGAAATTGCCGAGTGCTGGGTGCCGGACCTGAGTCGTGCCGACACGATGGCGGAAATGGCGCGGCAGGTGCTGGCTCAAGCCCCGGAGCGCTTCGCCCTCGCCGGGCTTTCGATGGGCGGCTTGCTGTCGTTTGAGCTGTGGCGGCAGGCACCGGAGCGCATCACCCGCCTCGCCCTGCTCGACACCAATCCCCGAACCGATACCCCGGAGCGTCAAGAGGACCGACGACGCCAGCTTCGCATGGCCGCCTCCGGAAAATTTCCGGAAATCACCACTGATGTGTTGCTCCCCCGCTTGGTGCATCCCAACCGCCTGCACGATCAGGCACTTGGTCAGGTGATCCTCGACATGGCCCTCTCCGTTGGCCCCACGGGGTTCTGCAACCAAATCAACGCGGTGCTTTCACGGAGCAACAGCGTTCCCACTCTGCCCACCATCACCGTTCCCACCCTTGTGCTGTGTGGTCGCGAGGACATCCTGACCCCGCTGGAACTGCACGAAGAAATGGCCGCAAGCATTCCCGACGCCACGCTCACCGTGTTGGAGCATTGCGGGCACCTTTCCACACTGGAGCAACCCGGAGCTGTCAACCGCGCCCTGCGGGACTGGCTGACTCGCTGACTCTCGTATCGCTAAAATCTCTGCATCCTCTGCTTGATTTCTGAGGCGGCAAATGCCAGATTGATGGTCTGTTCTACTGGTTCATTCAACGCCTTTCTTGTCTGTCGTTTCACCCCTTCCATGAAAAACCTCCTCTGGGGAGTCGGCCTGCTGTTGTGGCTGTTCACCTCGATGGTGCAGGCGACTCCGCTGCGCTTGGCCACAACGACCAGCACGGACAATTCGGGGTTGATTGCAACACTGCTTCCGCATTTTGAAGCCAAGACCGGGCACACGGTGCATGTGATTGCGGTGGGCACAGGGCAGGCGTTGCGGCTGGGGCGCGACGGCAACGTGGACGTGGTATTGGTGCATGCCCCCAAGGCGGAACTGGCGTTTGTCGAAGCCGGGCACGGGGTCAACCGCCGCCCGGTCATGTACAACGATTTTGTGTTCGTCGGCCCCAAGCACGATCCGGCAAAACTCCGGGGGGGCCGTGATGCCACAAAGGCATTGCGACGCATCGCCGCCGCCCAAAGCCTCTTCCTCTCTCGCGGGGACGATTCCGGCACCCACAAGAAGGAGCGGTCGCTCTGGAGCCTGCTGGAGCAACAGCCGGACCCCACATGGTACCGAGAAGCCGGACAGGGCATGGGGCGCACCCTGCAAATCGCGGGGGAACTGGATGCCTACACGCTCACGGATCGTGGAACGTGGCTGGTGCTTCGGAAGCGCTTGCCGCTGGAACTGCTGGTGGAAGGCGACCCTCGCCTGCACAATCCCTACGGGATCATCGCGGTCAATCCGGAGCGGCATCCGCATGTGGACCACCGAGGCGCACTGGCCCTGATTGCGTGGATCACGTCCGACGAGGGAAAACGCCTCATCCGGGAATTCACGCTGGAAGGCCGACCGCTCTTCATTCCCATCGAGCCTACGGACTAAGGTGGACGGACTGCTCGGCACCACCCAGCAAGCCCTCCAGCTTTTGCTGACGGGCAATCCCGAACTCTGGGCCATTGTGGGGATTTCCTTTTCGGTGTCCCTCAAGGCGATCCTCTTCACCACTCCGGTTGCGCTGGTGCTGGCGTTTCTGCTGGCAAACGTGGACTTTCCGGGGAACCGTCTGCTGCTTTCCGTCTTCAATTCCCTGTTGTCCGTGCCCACCGTTGTGGTCGGACTGCTGCTTTACATGCTGTTTTCCCGGCAGGGACCGCTGGGTGACTGGAAGTTGCTCTTCACTCAAACCGCAATGGTGATCGCGCAAATGGTACTGTGCTTTCCCATTTTGGTCGCCCTCAGCCATTCCGCGATGCAGGCGGCGGATCGGCGGGCGTGGGAAACCGCACGGACGCTCGGCGCCCCGCCGTGGCAGGCCATGCTGACGGTGCTGTACGAGGTCCGCTTCGGCCTGATCGCCGCCATCCTCACGGGCTTCGGGCGCATCATCTCCGAAGTCGGCGCCTCCATGATGGTGGGCGGCAACATCCTCGGCTACACCCGCAACATCACCACCGCGATTGCGCTGGAAACCAGCAAGGGCGAGTTTGCGCAGGGTGTCGCGCTCGGACTCGTCCTCCTGCTGCTCGCGTTTCTGCTCAACTTCCTGCTGGGCTACTTTCAGGGGAAAGGCAAGATGAGGTCATGAGCGCCCCCTTGATCGCCTTCCGGAAGCTCGACAAACGGTACGGCTCACAGCCCGTCCTGCAGGACGTGGCCCTGTCGCTGCACCTCGGCCAGTGCATTTTGCTCGCAGGCGAGAACGGTTCCGGAAAAACCACCCTGCTGAAAATCCTCGCCGGACTGGAAGCCCCCAGCCACGCCGAAGTGGAGTACAACGGCACCACCCGGCCTTGGAAAACCGCTGTCCGGGCGTACCAGCCGGAGGTGATCTACCTGCACCAAACCCCGTACCTCTTCAATGGAACGGTCGCCTCCAACGTGGCCTACGGCCTGCGCTTTACGGACCTCAGCCGCGCCCAGCAACGGGATGCGCTGGCTCGTGCCCTCGCGTGGGCAAACCTGACCGAACAGGCCAATCGCCCCGCCCACACCCTCTCCGGAGGGGTGCGGCAGCGCGTGGCCTTCACGCGGGCGTGGGTGCTGTCTCCCAAAATTCTCCTGCTCGACGAGCCGATTGCCAACATGGACGAAACTTCCCGCCAGCAAACCTGCGAGTTGCTGGACCGCATGAAGTCCGAGGGCATGTCCATCGTGATCACCAGCCACGACGCCCAGCCCTTTGCCACACTGGCGGACGTGCGCTTTCAGTTGGAGAACCACCAGTTGCATCCCTGCGAACCGCCCTCCCCCGCAGGGGAAAGCGTTTGACGATTCGCCCTGCTGTCCTACGCTGATTACACACACCGCTCCGTTTCCGGAGCGTTTTCTCACTCACAAAACACATGGAGATTTGACAATGGGAAGCTTGGCAGGCAAAACCTTGTTCATCAGCGGCGCGAGCCGGGGCATCGGCTTGGCCATTGGCTTGCGGGCCGCACGGGATGGCGCAAACGTCGCCATTGCCGCAAAAACCACCGAGCCGCACCCGAAGTTGCCCGGAACGATCTACACCGCCGCCGAGGAGATCGAGCAGGCCGGAGGCAAAGCACTGGCCTGCGTGGTGGACATCCGGGATGACGAGTCCGTGCAGCAGGCCGTCGCGCAAACGGTGGAGACCTTCGGCGGCATTGACATCCTCGTCAACAACGCCAGCGCGATCAGCCTGACAGGCACCCTGCAAACGCCGATGAAGCGCTTCGACCTCATGCACCAGATCAACACGCGGGGCACCTTCCTCTGCTCGCAGACGTGCCTGCCGCACCTGCTGAAGGCTGAGAATCCGCACGTCCTCAACCTTGCGCCACCGCTGAACGTGGAAACCCGCTGGTTCGCCCCGCACACCGCGTACACGATGGCCAAGTTCAACATGAGCCTCTGTGTCCTCGGCATGGCCGGAGAGTTCAAGCAACAAGGAGTGGCCTTCAACGCGCTCTGGCCCAAAACGACCATTGACACTGCCGCGATCCGCAACGTCGTGGGAGCCGTGTTTGCAAACCAAAGTCGCAAACCGGACATCATGGCCGATGCCGCTCACGCGATTCTCACGCGCCCCAGCCGTGACTGCACGGGCAATTTCTATGTGGACGAGGACGTGCTGCGCGAGGAAGGCGTGACGGACTTCTCCGGGTATGCGGTCACTCCGGGCATGGCGGATTCCGACCTCCGGCCAGACTTCTTCATCTGAGCGCAACGGTGTGAGACCCTACCTGTTTGCGCTGGGCGCGTTCTTCTGCTGGGGAAGCCTGCCCGCCTCCACAGGTTCGGGACTGCAAGGGTTGCGCGTTCCGGAACTGCTGGCGTTCAGTTTCGTTCCTGCCGCACTCTACCTGCTGCTTCAGCATGTTCTGCTCAATCGGAGCCTGCGGTTGCACTGGCCCGGATGGCGGGTCAGCCTGCTGGGCATTTACGGACTGTTTGGCTACCACGCGCTCTACTACCTCGCGCTCGATCACGCTCCGCTTGCCGAAGGGGCGATCCTCACCACCACCTGGTCCTTCTGGATCGTTGTCTTCGGCTCCTTCCTCCAGCATCGACGGCTGAAGCTCGGTGTGGTCGGCGGGGCGTTGCTCGGCCTGCTGGGGGCGGGCGTGGTCATCGGCGGCGGACAGGAATTGCAACTCACCTCCGAGTACACTCTGGGCTACGGCATGGCATTGGGTTGCGGACTGCTCTGGGGGAGCTTCTCGGTCGCGCTTTCGCGGCTGGAACTTCCACAAGACCCCATGCCGCTCTTCACGGTACAAGCCGCGCTTCTGTCCGTGATCGCCTACGGCCTGTCTGGGGATTTCCGGATGCCGGATCCCTCGTCCCTCGGTGCTGCACTTTACTTGGGAATCGTTCCGCTGGGCCTCTCCTTCACCTTCTGGCACCACGCCCTCAAGGCGCCCAACCTTGCCCTCGTCGGGGCGCTCAGCTACCTCACGCCACCGCTGGCCATCCTGCTGGTCGGACTGGTCCACGGCACGGCCATTTCCCCCTTCGTCTGGGGCGGCATGGCCCTGATCCTCGCGGCCTCCTACCTCTGCCGACGCTTTGGGTGAGGCCGCCTATTCCTCCGCAGGTTCAGTGCCTCCAAGGTAGAGGTTGCGGACGCGCTGGTCGGCGACGTAGGCGAGGAGTTTGAAGAAGACTCCGTAAATGAGGGTGATGGTGGCAACAGCGGAGGCGGCGGCCAGCATCGAGAGTTCATCAAGGGTTTGCAGGATCAGGATCACGCCAATCAGGGTGCCGAACACCCCCATGATGAAGGCGGTGTTGCCCATCACCTGAAGGCAGCGGGAGGTGGAGCGGGCGTCTTGCAACGACACCTTTTTCAAGGAACCCAGCGGCAGGGTCCAGCTTCGCCCAAACGCCTTCCAGGAGGTCGCCGCCGCCCCAAACAAGACGGATGGAACTGCGATAATGAGCAGGGAAGGAATGTCCAAAAAGTACAGTCCATTTTCCCAATGGAACTCTAGGTTCATGAAATCGAAGACGGTGGCAATTACCGTCAGCCCTATGAAGAAAATAACGCTGATCCACATCATGATGCCTCCTGAGTAGTCGCTTGCCGCAACGGATTTGAGAATTTGGGGATCCCGCTCCAACTGCTCCACGCGCATCCGCACATAGGCCCAGCGGGCTTTTTCCTTGTCGCCGTCATGGAGCGTCAGCGCCTTGATCCACGTTCCCTGATCGACCTCCTTGTTTTCAAAGTCGCGGTACGCGATCAGGTAGAGTTCCTTGTCCGACATGGCTCCATCAAGTTTGAATTCCTTGCCATACTTTCCGGGATGGCTGGAAGAAAGTAAAGCGTTTTTGTGAAAAGGCGGAATCTTGCTTGCAACATTGACTCAGGTGAGCAACATTGAGGATTCACACTGTGTTGAACTCCAGCCATGACTGACGAAGACTTCATTTCCGGACTGCCCAAAGCGGAGCTGCACCTGCACATCGAGGGGTCGCTGGAGCCGGAACTGCTGTTCGAGCTGGCCGAGCGCAACAGCGTTTCGCTGCCCTACGCGAACGTGCAGGAAGTGCGGGCGGCGTATGCCTTCAGCAACCTGCAGTCCTTCCTCGACATCTACTACGCCGGGGCCAGTGTGCTGCAAACCGAGCAGGATTTTTATGACCTGACGTGGGCGTACCTGAAGCGGGCGCAGCAGGACAGCATCCGGCACACGGAAATTTTCTTCGATCCGCAAACCCACACCGACCGGGGCATCGCCTTCGAGGTGGTCATCCGGGGCATTCACCACGCCCTTGCCGACGCGGAGGCGCAGCTTGGCGTGACCTCGCGGCTGATCCTCTGCTTCCTGCGGCACCTCAGTGAGGAGGCGGCGTTTGACACGCTAAAGGCCGCGCAGCCGTTTCGGAAGTGGATTGTGGCGGTGGGGCTGGACTCCTCGGAGATCGGGCATCCCCCGGAGAAGTTCGAGCGCGTCTTTGCCAAGGCCGAAGTCGAGGGTTTCCGGAAGGTCGCCCATGCGGGCGAGGAAGGCCCGGCGGATTACATCTGGGGCGCGTTGGATGTGCTGGGCGTGGAGCGCATTGACCACGGGGTCAAGTGCGTGCAGGATCCGGAGCTGGTGCAGCTGCTGGCCGCCCGGCAGATTCCACTCACGGTCTGCCCGCTTTCCAACACCAAGCTCTGCGTGTTTGAGCGCATGGAGGACCACAACCTCAAGGAACTGCTGCATGCCGACTTGCGCGTGATGATCAATTCGGACGATCCGGCGTATTTCGGAGGCTACCTCAACGCCAATTATTTTGCGGTTTGGAAAGCACTGAACCTTTCCCGACAGGAGTTGATCCAACTTGCCAAAAACAGCTTTCTCTCCAGCTTTCTTCCGGAGCGGGAAAAGCTCAAACACCTTCACGAAATCGAGCGGTTTTCCGAGCAGGTGTAGCCAAGGAATTTGCAGGCTGGCCCTTTTTCTGCAACACTTTTTGCAACGCGAACCTTCGCAAAAACAATCCTTAAGAAAATGGAAACGCTCACTGCACAAGAGTGTCAGGAACTGTACGATCAGGTGCGTTCGCTTTCGCGCAGTCACTCCGAGGCCGAAGTGGCAAACAAACTGGGCTTCTCGGATCCGGAGATCTTCGCCGAGCAGTTGGACGAGATCTGTGACGTCCTCCAAATCCGGCGACCCAAATTCGGACGGCGCATCCTGCGAGGGCCGGACCCGGAGTATTGCATCACCTCCAGCACCAAGTTCACGATCACCGGACAGCCCCGGATGCCCCTGCCTCCCGAAATCCTCCGGCACCTCAACGTCGGCCCCGGAGACCAGCTCTGCTTCGCGTTTGAGGGCGAGGGCGGGGTGGTGCTGACAAAAGTCTGAACTCCCGCAACATGTTTGCTCCGCAACTCCGCCTCACCCCGGAGGTGGAAGCCGCCTTGGCCTCCAGAACCCCGGTGGTTGCCTTGGAATCGACCATCATCTCTCACGGAATGCCCTATCCGGAAAACCTGCGGACCGCGCAGGAGGTGGAGGCGATCATGCGGCAGGAGGGTGCAGTGCCAGCAACGATTGCGGTGCTGGACGGAGAAATCTGCGTTGGGCTGGAAGCGGAGGCACTGGAACGGTTCGCGCAGACCCCGGAGGTTCTCAAGGTCAGCCGCCGCGACCTCCCGGTTGCGCTCAGTCAGGGCAAGAGCGGAGGAACCACGGTGGCGGCAACGATGATCTGCGCACACCTTGCCGGAATTGCCGTGTTCGTGACGGGCGGCATCGGCGGGGTTCACCGCGACAGCGAGCAGACCATGGACATCTCCGCCGACCTCACCGAACTCGCCCGCACTCCGGTCGCCGTTGTGAGCGCTGGGGTCAAGTCCATCCTCGACATCCCCAAGACACTGGAGTTTCTGGAAACCCACGGAGTGCCCGTGATCGGTTTTCGCACCAGCGAATTCCCGGCGTTTTTCACGCCCGCCAGCGGTTCGCCCGCACAGGTGCGCATGGACAAGCCGGAAGACATCGCCCGCTGCATGAAAACGCAGTGGGAATTGGGCCTCAACACCGGGCTGGTGATCGCCAATCCGATTCCTGCCGAGGAGGCGATTGACGAAACACTGGTGCAGCAGGCCATTCTGGACTCGCTGGAGGAAGCCAAAGCCCAGCAGATCACCGGGAAGGAAGTCACGCCATTTTTGCTGGAGCGCGTCAACCAACGCACTCAAGGCCGGAGCCTGCAAAGCAACACCGCCCTGATCCGCAACAACGCCCGGCTGGGCGCTCGCATCGCTGGGGCGTATCAACGCCTAGCGTGATTCCAATCAGAAGAAAACAGGAACCGCCTGCGGTGCCGAGCGAACCCGGCACCACAGCGTCAGGAAGGAGCGACTAACGAGCGTCGTTAATCGTAGGAAATCCTTGCCAGCCAGAGTGAGACCTCCGGGAAAGCCAATACCATTAACAAGCCGACAACCTGCAAGATCACGAAGGGTATAATGCCCCGGTAGATATCCAGCGTTTCCACCCCCTTGGGAGCAATCCCCTTGAGGTAGAAGATGGCAAATCCAAAGGGTGGTGTGAGGAACGAGGTCTGGAGATTGACCGCCACAAGAATAATAAACCAAGTCAGGACATCACTTTGTGCGACGTGATCTCCAAAATCTAGTCCTATCGCCAGTGGGGCAAAGATGGGCAGGACGATCAGTGTGATCTCCACCCAGTCAAGAAAGAAGCCCAAGAAGAACACAATAAACATGATCAGGTACAAGAGCCCCCATGAACTGAGTCCGGCTTCTTGAATGACCTCTTCCACAATGTAGTCTCCCCCCAATGAGCGGAAAACGTAGGCAAAACAAGTGGCGGAGACGATGATGAAGAAGATCATCGCAATCGTCAGGCCTGCTGATTCGCAGACTCCCTTGAGCATTTCCCACTTGAGCCGTCGCTTGGCCAACGCCAGCATGACTGCACCAAAGGCCCCCACAGCTCCAGCCTCACTCGGAGTGGCAAATCCGAAGAGGATCGAGCCTTTTACTATGATAATCAAAGTGACTGGTGGTAAAAAGGCGCGAACAAGCATCCTTGGCAAATCCGATGTCGCCACTTGTAAGTCACTATCCCCCAAAGGTGGAGCAACCGAGGGATCCAATTTCGCGTGGATACCGATGTAGATCATGTAAAGGACCGCCAGAATCAAGCCCGGCACCAACGCCGCCATGAAAAGCGTCCCCACTGGCACCTGCAGAAGGTCACCCATGATGATCAGCATGATGCTGGGCGGGATCAAGATACCCAAGGTACCAGAAGCACAAATGACCCCGGTTGCGAGCGCGGGTGAGTACCTTGACTTGAGCATCGTGGGCAGAGCCAGCGCAGTCATCATGGTCACGGACGCGCCAATGATCCCGGTCATGGCAGCGAGGATCGTGCCCATGACTGTCACTGACATCGCCAGCCCCCCGGGCACCCTTCGCAACAAAACCTGAGTGGTGTGTAGCAGGTCCTCAGCTACTCCACTGCGTTCCATCATGATCCCCATAAAGACGAACCCCGGTATGGCAACCAGCACGAGGTTTTCTGCCGCGAATCCCCAGATTCTCGGAGGAAAGTTAAAAAACTCCCCCAAAGAAAACACCCCAAGCAGGTTGCCTATGAGTCCGTAGGAGATTGCCACCCCACCCAAAATGAATGCAACAGGGTATCCCGTGAACAGGAAAACGCCTAACGTCGCAAACATGAATAGCGGCAGGTAATCAATTATGAAATCCATCAACTCCATTGGCTTTTCTCCAGACTTAAGGACAGGTTATAATTTGAGTTATTTGCCAACCTTCATGTTTGGATACCGACGGCAGATGTTGAAGAGCCTGTGGGCGTAAAGCAGCCAAAAGGCCAAAAAGCTACTCAACAGTACCTTATCCAAGTATGTGTTGTTGGGGTGAAAACCATATAAAAAGAATACTCCAAAAACTACCAAGGGTGGGCTGGCGGAGTACAATGCCGCCCAAGAAAGCTTTCGGGTAGCAAGTTGATACAACGCAATCATTAGCGTGCATCCATACCCCAAAACCGGGAGGTAGTTTGTTTGCTGTGCACTGTAGATTTGTGTTAAAGCCCCCAAGCTCACCAAGCCTGTTAGTGTGCCGACAAAGACGGCGTAGAAGAACACCTCCTTGTGCGCCTGCTCCCGTCGCATCTGCTCGGGTGGAAGATGGTATGGTGTGCTATCCTCATTCCAAACATACTTCTTGACCGATTGGAACCAGCTACTACTCATTAAAGAATTTTAAAATTGCACCTCAATAAAACGGGCACAAGTTATAGGGGCTCACAGTGAAGGAGCAGGCGATAGAGGTAAGTCCGATGATCAGCATCAACTTTAGGTTTCCAGTGTATCCTCCATCTCCTTGAGATCCTGCTGTTTCTGGTCCATCTCCTCTGGCCATGTAAGTGTCATCAGTTCACAGCGGTAATCCGGACGCCCAAAGAGACAGATCACGGTTTGCAGCCAGACTGAAATACCTGCCAGCACAGCGCAGCTAAAACCAAAAACTAGAAAGATCTTAATCGCCCAACGGTAAGGCAATCCCACCATTGAGGCCGATGCCTCCCCGATTGCAAAAGCATTATAGGTATAAATAAAGCTAAAATAAGTGAGGACGCAGCAAAAAGGGATCATGAAGAAGGTCGTGCCCAGAAAATCAATCCAGGCCTTCTTACGGAACGAAAGCGTTTCCCTTATAAAATCTACCCTTACATGGCGGTTGTGGGTAAAGCCATAGCCAAAGACCATCAGGAACAAGATGGTGTGAAAATGCCACTCCAACTCTTGCAGTATTGTTGATCCAAAATACGGACTTATATTTTCAACCAGCCAAATCTGAACCCAGACCATTTTGCGGCAAAAAACATCCCACATGGTAATCACCACCAAAGGAATCATACAAAAAGTGGAAATCTTACCTAATGGATCAACAATGTTTCGGAGTTTGTTGCTAATTTGATCAAGGGTTTCTTCCATTGTCCTCCAAAAAAAACTGGCTGGAATCCATGAAGACTCCAGCCAGTTGGTCATACTAAGCGATGAGCTTGCTTACTTCAGGTAAGCCCTCGAACCCCAAATCGCGTACTTGTCTCGGAAAGACTGATAGCTATTGGTGATTTCAGCCCAAAGCGGATCCTCGGCGGATTTTTCCGCGTTAACCTCCTCCCACGCCTTGCGGAATTTGGCAATTTCGGAATCCGGCCACGTCACGAAGGTCACACCCTTCTTTTCCAACTCGGCCATGGCGTTGAACTGGAGAGCATCACTGGTAACCGCCGACCAGAGGTAGGCGTCGTTGCAGGTGGTGCGAATGATGACCTTTGCATGATCGCTCAGAGCCTCCCATTTGCCCTTGTTCATCAAGAGCTCACTCATGGTGGACTGCTGGTGCCAGCCTGGGAAGTAGTTGAACTTGGCGACCTGATAGAAGCCATAGCTCAAGTCCATGGTGGGCATGGAGAACTCGGTCGCATCAATCACACCCTTCTCCAAGGCCGGGAAGATATCCCCTCCGGCAAGCAACTGGGTCGAGACCCCCAACTTGTTCATCACCAAGGCACCAAGTCCGAAGAAGCGCATCTTAATGCCCTTCAGTTCCTCAACGGAGTTGACCCGCTGGCGGAACCATCCGGAAGTCTCCGGAGCAATAATCAAACATTTGAGTGGAAATAGGTTATGCTCCCCGTAAATCCGCTCTTTCAGCTCATTACCACCCCCGTAGTCCATCCATGCGGTGTACTCCAGCACTCCAGGTCCAAACGGCACAGCACTAAAGAAGGATACCGCAGGAACGTATCCAGCATGGTAGCCCGGCGTTGTGAAGCCAACGTCAAGCGAGCCTTGACTGATGGCTCCCCACATCTCCAAGGTGGGCACAAGCGCATTCGGCTCATGGAAGCGCATTTGTATTTTTCCGCCAGATACTGCTTTGACCGTATCCTGAATTCGTAATCCAGTTGGTCCCAGCGGAATGATTTTAGCACCCCAGGCACTCTGCAGCTTCCAGCGTACCCGCTCCAGTGCTTGTGCCTGAAATGCGAGTCCTGCAACCAGTGCTACAGTCAACGCAACCGATACAAACGGCTTTAGCAAGCGACTTGCTTTCATAATCCTCCTATATGAGGGTTAACAATCACCGAATTCATCCCCCTTGATGAGAAGCGGCTCATTGATTTCAACAACCGTGGATTTACTGTCAAGGCTTTTTTCAAAAAATTGAAACTTTTTTACAGGTTGGTTGCAAATTTAACAAGTTCTCCCGCAAAGGCTGGCCCCACCTCGACCGGGAGCAGGTGTCCGGCTTCCGGGAAAACCACCTCCCGGACATTGGGCATCCGCGCCAGCAGCTCGGCCACAATTTCCGGTTCGTAAAACACCCGGTCATTCGGGCCCGTTGCCGCAAGCACCGGGCACTGCAACTGCTCGTAGGGCAACTCCCAATCCGCCCCGGACATGTGCTGGAGCAGGCTGAAGGCCCCGGCGTTGGGATCCAGCGGAACATACTCCGGATTGGGCACGAGGCAGTCCTTGCGGTTGGCCTCCAGCCACTTAGGTCCAAAAAGCTGGGGCGACATCACATCGCGCATCAGCGCCGCCCCCCCGACTTCCATGATGCGCAGAGCCACGTCGTTGACCCACGCCAAGCGGACTCCGATCTTCCGGAGCGTGTTGACCAGCACCAGTCCGGCGACCTCGCTGCCGCCCAGCATGGCCTTGGCCGCATACAAGCCGCCGATGGACAGTCCCACCGGGACCGCCTTCGGCACTTGCAACTCGGCCAGCAGCCGCTGCAAGTCTCCGACAATCAGGGCTTCGTCCAGCGCGGTTCCGGGCGTGAACGGACTCTTGGCCTGCCCCCGGAAGTTGAAGGCGAGGGTGCCCATACCCGCCTCTCGGAGGGCTGGCCCCACCTCGGCCTGCCACATGCTGGCGTCCCCCGTGATCGCGTTGACAAACACGAAGGTCGCCGCTTCTGGACGTTGCGGGGCATCGTATTCATAGTAGAGTCCATCTTGAGGGCCAATTTCGAGAACAGGCATAGCAATTCCTCTTGAATCAATTCAATTTCAGGTCGTAGGCTCCTTGCTCCATTTTTGCTGTCATTCCCGCGCAGGCGGGAATCCAGCCACACGGCCGTTTGCTCTGGATTCCGGGTCTCCGCTCCGCTCCGCCCGGAATGACACGAGGGAAGCCTTCATTTACAACGAGGCCGTTACTCCATTTCAAAGGGGAGCCATATTCGGGAGGTGCCGCGAAATGGGGCTACACGTCCATGTCCTCAATCGCGTCGTTGTAGCTGAGCCGCCCCAGCACAAACCCGGCACTGGCGAGGATCACGCCCCAAAACCCGCCCGTCACATAGGCGACCACCACCGCCGCACCCACCGTGGCGTAGCGCACCGTGCGGTTGGTCTTGAGTTGGTGAACGAACTCTTCCATCGCGGTTCCTCAGAGCAGGGCGTTTAGCGGAGACAAGCTCGCGTTTTCAAGGATGCGGGCGTGGGACAAGGCTCGCGGCAGCACACTGAAGATGTGAAATTCCACTGTCCGGAGCTTGTTCCAGAGAAATCGGGCCTCCTCGCTGGATTCCAGCAAGGCATCAGGGTTCTTGCCGTCCGTCAAGGCCTGCCACTGGCTCTGGGCCACCTCTGCCTGCCGCAGCAGGTAGAACGCACTCAGCACGTCGCCCATCATCGCCAGCATGTTGCAGGCGTACAGGACATAGCCCGGCTTGCCGCCCTGCTCGCCCAACTTCCGCAAACAGGCCACGCTGTCGAACATGAGGGTGCGGTAGCCTTCCCACTCGTTGACGAGACGTTGCAGGTCCGGGGCGGATTCGCGTTCGTCAAAATACCCCAGTTCCTGCGCAAGGCTTTCCAGCAGCTCGCCATTGTTCACCGTGAACTTGCGCCCCACGAGGTCCAGCGCCTGAATCCCGTTGGTGCCCTCGTAGATGGACGAAATCTTTTGGTCCCGGACGTTCTGCTCCAGCGGGAAGTCCTTGAGGTAGCCCACGCCACCCAGCACCTGCTGGCCCAGCACGCCCACCTCAAAGCCCTGATCGGTGCTGAAGCTCTTGCAGATGGGAATGTGGAGGTCGAGCAGGTTTTGGTAGTGCGCCCGACGGTCTTCCGGGCCATGCTGCGCCCAGTCCGCATACCACGCCGCTGCGTAGCACAACCCGCGCAGTCCTTCGGTGACGGCCTTCATGTGCATCAACATGCGCCGCACGTCTGAATGCTCCTTGATCAGCGCCCTTGCCCCAGACTCGGCCTCCGCACGGGAGGATGGCCCCTGCGGGCGCTCATTCGCGTAGGCCCATGCATTCTGAAGGGCCGCCGCCGCTCCACCCAAGCCTTGCAGCGCAACGTAGAGCCGCGCCTCGTTCATCATCTGGAACATCTGCGCCATGCCCGCGTTTTCCTCCTGCAAGAGGTAGCCGTGGCAGTCGGAGTTCTCGCCGAACGAGAGCATGCAGGTGGGGGAGCCGTGCAGGCCCATCTTGCTCTCGATCTGAACGAGCGTGACATCGTTCGGGGTGCCGTCGGCCCGGTACTTGGGCACGATGAAGAGGCTGATGCCCTTGGTTCCCGTGGGCGACCCGGAGGTGCGGGCCAGCAGCAGGTGGACGATGTTGTCCGCCATGTCATGCTCGCCGTAGGTGATGAAGACCTTGGTGCCCTTGATCAGGTAGTGCCCCTCTGGCTGCTGATTGGCAACGGACGTGATTTCGCCCACCGCACTTCCGGCATGGGGTTCGGTCAGGCACATCGTCCCGCTCCACTCGCCCCGCAGCATTTTCTCGCAGTAGGTCCGCTTCTGCTCCTCCGATCCGAAGGCGAGGATCAGGTTGGCCGCTCCGGTGGTCAACACATTGGCGATGCAAAATCCCTGATTGGCGGCAAGCTGGGTTTCGCGGGCGGCGGTGGCCACCAGTTCCGGAAGCCCCTGCCCGCCATAGGCCGGGTCCATGCTGAGACTCAGCCAGCCGTCCCCGCCCATCTTGCGCCATGCTTCAGCATAACCTTTTGGCGTGATGACCTTGCCGTTTTCATTGCGACTACCCTCGCGGTCCCCAGACTGGCTGAAGGGGGCCAGCACTTCCTCGGAAAAGGTGGCGGCTTCCGCGACGGCCATCGCAAACACCTCGGCATCAAACTCTGCAAACTGAGGAAATTCACACAACTGCGACGCAGGAAACACGTCCTGTGTCATGAATTGCAGATCGCGGCGGTCCGCTCGGTATTCAGTGCTGCTCCACATGGTTCAACTCAAAGTGATTGGGAAAGACCCCAAAAAACAGGATAGCCCACCTGTCGCGGGGTGCAATGGGATTTGTTGCAGTGAGGATTTGCCTGCTCTCTGAAACCGGATACTCCGTTCGCCCTGAGCTTGTCGAAGCTTGTCCTGAGCCAAGTCGAAGGGGGCGAACCCCGTTCATGCCTCGACAAGCTCAGCACGAACGGGGAGAGGGAGATCCCAGCACGAACGAGGAGGATCAGATCGCGGCATATTAGGGTGCCGCAACCAAATTTTGTGAGGAAAAGGCGGGGTTCAGTCGTCGAGCTTTTCGAAGACCACCGAGGCGTTGGTGCCTCCGAACCCGAAGGAGTTGGACATGGCCGCTCGGAGTGTCCGAGCGCGTCCCACGTTCGGGGTCACGTCCAGATCGCATTCGGGGTCAAGGTTCTCCACATTGATCGTTGGCGGCACGAACTGATCCTCCAGTGCCTTGACGGTAAAGACGGCCTCAATCGCCGCCGCCGCCCCAAGCAGGTGTCCGGTCATGGATTTGGTGGAACTCACCGAGAGCTTGCGGGCTGCGTCTTCGCCGAGGGAGAGCTTGAGCGCCTGCACCTCGTTGAGGTCGCCCGTGGGGGTGGACGTGCCATGCGCGTTGACGTAATCCAGTGCCTCCGGGGCCAAGTCCGCATCACGCATCGCCATGCGCATTGCCCGCGCCGGGCCTTCGGTGGAAGGGGAGGTGATGTGGAAGGCGTCGGAACTGAACCCGTAGCCCGTCACCTCGCAATAAATCTTCGCCCCACGCGCCTGTGCAAATTCCAGCTCCTCCAGAATGAGAATCGCCGCGCCCTCGCCCATGACAAACCCGTCACGGTCCACATCGTAAGGGCGGCTTGCCCGCTCCGGCTCGTCGTTGCGGGTGCTGAGGGCGTGCATGGCCGCAAAGCCGCCGATGCCAAGCGGGGTGATGCTCGATTCGGCCCCTCCGGCAATCATCACCTTCGCATCCCCACGCTCGATGGTCCGTGCTGCCGTGCCCAGCGCATGGTTGCTGGACGCGCACGCCGACACCGTGCAGGCGTTGTAACCCCGCGCCCGGAAGAGCATCGAGATGTGCCCCGGCGCGAGGTTGCTGAGGGTCATCGGGATGAAAAACGGGCTGATCCGCTTCGGCCCCTGCTCCATGAACACCTGCTCGTAGCGCTCGATGCAGCCCAAGCCGCCGATGCCCACCCCCAGCGAAACTCCGGTTTCCTCCTCCAACTCCGGGGCGATCTCCAGCCCCGCATCCCGCAGGGCCTCCTGAGTGGCCCCCACCGAGTATTGGATGAAGAGGTCCATCTTCTTGGCCTCTTTGGGTGGAATGACCTCCGGAAGTTCAAAGCCCTTGACCTCTCCGGCAATCTGGGCGCGGAACGGTTCGGGGTCGAACCGGGTGATGCGGGCAATCCCCGATTGCCCATTCCGGCAGGCTTCCCACGCCACGGGCACACTGTTTCCCAGTGGACCGACACACCCTAAACCGGTGACAACGATTCGCTTGCGCATGGCTCTCCGGGATGGTGGTGGGACTAGCCTTGGGCTTCCTTGATGAAGTCCACTGCCGATTTCACGGTGGTGATCTGCTCTGCCGCATCGTCCGGAATCTCAATGCCGAACTCCTCCTCCAGAGCCATCACCAACTCGACGGTGTCCAGCGAATCCGCTTCCAGATCTTCCACAAAACTGGCCTCCATGGTGATCTCAGACTCATCTTTTCCCAACTGTTCTCCAATGATTTCAATGACTTTTGCTTGAATGTCGTCCATATTCTCTCTTTGTCTGATGGGTTGTGGTGCGTTTGAGGCACCCGATTGTTCTCGCAAACTCTGGGGAAATGGTCAATCCATTTGCCCTTCAGTACATTCCTCCATTCACATGGAGGGCGGTGCCGGTGATGTAGGCCGCCTGATCGGAACTCAAGAACGCCACCGCATTGGCGATGTCCTCGACCGACCCCATCCGCCCCAGCGGCACCTGCTGGAGGATGGCGGCTTGCTGCTCGTCGTTCAGCTTCTGGGTCATCGCAGTGTCAATGAATCCGGGGGCCACCAGATTCACCGTCACCCCCCTTGCTCCCACCTCGCGGGCCAGCGATTTCGTGAAACCGACCAGTGCCGCTTTGGTGGAGCTGTAGTTCACCTGTCCGGGATTTCCGGAAAAGCCCACCACCGAGGAGAGGCTGACCACACGCCCGTAGCGCTGCTTGACCATGGGGCGGACCACCGCACGGGTGACGTTGAAGACTCCGTTGAGGTTGATGTCCACCACCTGCGACCACTCCTCCGGCTTCATCCGCATGAACAGGTTGTCGCGGGTGATTCCGGCGTTGTTGACCAGAATGTCAATGCGCTCCCACGCACTCACAATGCCCTTGACCATCGCGTCCACGGCGTCGGCGTCGGTGACGTTCGTCCGGAACGCCAGACAGCGCCGCCCCCGTGCTTCGATCTCGGCCTTGACCGCCTCCACCTCGTCCGAGAGGTCGGTGAAGGCAATGTCGGCCCCTTGCTCGGCCAGTTGCAGGGCAATGGTTTTTCCGATGCCCCGGGCCGCTCCGGTGATCAGGGCGGTCTTGCCGTTGAAGTCCATAGAGTCTCCTCTAGCGAATCTTGAAGTAAATAACGGATGCCAGCACAAACAGCCAGATGGATTTCAGGTGAACGTGCCAGATCACACGGCTGTTGACCTCCTGCGGAGTCAGCAGTTTGTTCTCCTCGGGAACCGGATTGATCCCGATTTTCCGCAGCAGGATCAGCCAGACCGACTTCACCTCCTCGTTCTCCGAATAGGTCCAGAGCCGCTGAAGGTGATGATGGTACGGTGCCCGCAGAAAAAAGCGGTAGTGTTCCGCCGTTTCGCGCCCCTTCCAGTGGAGCATCAGCTTGAAGAACCCGCGCTGGAGTATGGCAGAAAACACCGCGAACACAAACATGCCCCCGACGATGGGCAGAAACAGCTCGGCCTTCACGAAGATGAACATGGCGGAAACCATGCTCCCCAGCGCCAGGGCACCGAGGTCGCCCATGTAGATCAACGCCGGAGGGGCATTGAATTTCAAAAACGCCAGCCCGGCACTCAGCACCCCTGCGGCCATCAGCGTCAGTTCCTTGACATCGTGCGACAAGTACGGAATTCTCAGCCGTGCCGCAAGGTCCGCGTCGCCTCCGATGAACGCGACCGCTCCCACGAACAGTGCACAGGTCATTAGGGGCACTGTCGCCAGCGAGTCCATGCCGTCCGTCAAGTTCACCGCGTTCGCTCCCCCCACGATGATGAAAGTCATGAACGGAATGAAGAGGTAGCGGGGCAAATAGGGGTACCAGTCCTTGAGCGGGACAAACGGAACCACGAGATGCCCGTCAATGTCCACATACAGGTAGAGGCCCAACACCACCACCAAGGCGATGGCAAACTCCGCTGCCAGCCGATAGCGTCCGCTGATGCCGTCGGCCTTGTCGCTGTAGTGCTTGCGCTCCGCCGTGCCGGCTTCCACACGCCGACGATGCCGGACCTTCGCCAAGTCGTCCACCGCTCCGATCAGTCCGAAGCTCGCCAGAATCACCACCAGCGCCACCACGTACTGGTTGAAGTGCCCCCACAGCAGAATCGAGCAGATGATCGCCAGGATCAACACGCCCCCGCCCATGATGGGCGGCGCTCCGGTGTATGGCTTGATTCCCGAAGTCCACGGCTTGAAGTCAGAGGTGATGCCGCGCTTCCGGAAGTGCCGGATGACCATCGGCATCACCCATGTGATGAGCAGGTAGGTGGTCAGGAAGGTCATCCCGCTCCGAAACAGAACGGACTGGTAGAGCTGGTAGGGCCATATCGAGTAGAGGAGCGCGGCCAGCATGGCGCGTCAGTCGTTCAGGAGTTCCTGCTCCTTTGCCGAAACCAGTTCGTCGACCTGACCGATGTGCAGATCGGTCATTTCCTGAACGTTGGCTTCGGTCGCCTTCTGCTCGTCCTGCGAGATGATCTTCTCCTTCTCCATCTTCTTGAGGGTGTCGTTGCTGTCGCGCCGCACGTTGCGGATCGCCACCTTGCTCTCCTCCCCCATCCGCTTCACCTGCTTCACCTGTTCAAGGCGGCGCTCTTCGGTCAGCGGCGGCATGGTGGCCCGGATGACGTTGCCGTCACTGGAAATCCCAAATCCCAAGTTGGCCCCCTGCAAGGCCCGCTCGATCTCCTTGATCGCGTTCTTCTCCCACGGGTTGATCACCAGCAGTTGGGGTTCCGGAGCCGACACGGTGGCCATTTGCGGGATCGGCGTGGGGTTGCCGTAGTAGTCGGCCTTGACCCCTTCCAGCAGTGCAGGCGTCATGCGCCCGGCGTGGATGCCGCTGAGTTCGCGGCGTAGGCTTTCCAGTGCGCTGTCCATGCGCTGCTCTGTGGTTTCCTCCACCTCTTCAACAATTTCAGGAAGCATGGTGTTTCAATGGATGAGTGTGCCCACCGATTCGCCACACACTGCGCTCAGGATGGCGTTCTCGGCATGGATGTCCAGCACCATGATCGGGAGCTGGTTGTCTCGACAAAAGGCAATCGCGGTGGCGTCCATCACCTTCAGGTTGCGCTCCAGCACCTCGTCATAGCTGAGGGTCGTGAAGCGTTGCGCGTCCGGATTCGTGAGCGGATCCTTGTCGTACACGCCATCGGTCTTGGTCGCCTTGATCACGACTTCGGCCCCGATTTCCGACGCCCGCAGCACGGCGGCGGTGTCGGTGGTGAAAAACGGGTTGCCCGTGCCTGCGGCAAAAATCACGACGCGCTGTTTCTCCAAGTGCCGATCAGCGCGGCGCTTGATGTACGGCTCCGCAATCGCGTTCAACTCGATAGCAGAAAGCACCCGCGTGGGCACTCCGCGCTGCTCGATTGTTTCCTGCAAGCAGATGCTGTTGATCACCGTCGCCAGCATCCCCATGTGATCCCCGGCCACGCGGCCCACGTTCCCCTCCGAGGATTTCGCGCCCCGGAAGATGTTCCCTCCACCAACCACGACTCCGATCTCCACCCCCTGCTCGTGGATGGCGATCACGCTCTCTGCAATCTGGCGGATGGCTTCGTAATCAAAGCCCACTCCCTGCGAACCCCCAAGGGTTTCGCCGCTCAGCTTGAGGAGAACACGTCGGTACTTGGGAGTCACGGGCTTCAGAACTGGAACTTGACGAAACGCTCAAAAGTGATCCCCGTGCCCAGCGCCTTGCCGGTGTCCTTGACCAGTTGGCCCACGGTCACTTGGGGGTCTTTCACAAACGGCTGCGTTTCCACGCAGACCTCCTTGAGGAACTTGTTCACGCGCCCGGCGATCATCTTCTCAATGATCTCCTCCGGCTTGCCGGATTCGCGGGCCTGCGCGACCAGCATCTCCTTTTCCTTCTCCAAGACTGCGGCGTCCACCTGATCGGGACGCACCGCCTCGGAGGGTGTGGCCGCGATGTGCATGGCGATGTCCCGCGCCAGCGAGCGCAACTGCTCGTCATCGCAGGGGGCTTCGGTTTCCAGTGGAACGAGGACGCCGATCTTGCCCGTCATGTGGACGTAGCTGCCCACGGTTCCATTGGCGACCACAGCCTGCTTCGCATCCAGGAACTGCATGTTTTCGCCCAACTCGGCGATGCTCTGCGTGAGCAGTTCCTGAACCGTGCCGCCTCCGGAGGTGGCTTGGTTCAGCACGTCCGTGTCGCCGTTTTCCAGAACCTGCCCGGAAAGCTGCTGAAGCAGCACCTGAAACTTCTCGTTGCGGGCCACAAAGTCCGTCTCGCACGCCAGCTTGACCAACGCGGCACTCTTCTGGTCCGCACCTGCCGCCAAGCCGATGGCACCCTCGCTGGTTTCCCGCGAGGACTTCTTCAGCGCCTTGGCCTGTCCCTTCTTGCGCAAAAACTCCTTTGCGGCATCCATGTCTCCATCACACTCCACCAGCGCCTTCTTGCAATCCATCATTGCTACGCCGGTGACTTCCCGCAGTTCCTTCACTGCGGCTGCTGTCACTGCTGCCATTGGTCTTGGTTCTTTCTCTGCTTGAATAAAAAATTAGGCGGTTACTGCTTCGGGTTCTGCTTCGGCGGCGGCTTCCGGTGCAACCTCTGCCGGAGTTTCCTCCACGGCTGGGGCTTGCTCGGCGGCACCTGCGGCTTCAGCTTCTGCCACAGGGGCTTTTGGAGCCGGAGCCTCTTTTTTGGCCTTGGCCGCCTTGGCTTCGGGAGCCGATGCCTCCGGCTTGCGGCTTTGTGCCAACTCGCCGCGCCCCTCCATAATCGCGGTCGCAATCACGTTAGCGTAAAGGGACACCGCACGGGGGGAGTCGTCGTTTCCGGGAATCAGGCAGTCAATGCCGTTCGGGTTGCAGTTGGTGTCGGCAACCGCGACAATCGTGAGTCCGAGCTTCTGCGCTTCCTTGATCGCCAGATGCTCCTTGTGGGCATCCAGCACGAACAGCATGGTGGGCAGCGAGCGCATCGTCTTCACTCCGCCCAAGGACTGCTCCAGCTTCACGCGCTTGCGCTCCACCTGAAGGGCTTCCTTCTTGATGACCCCTTCGTAGCTGAAGTCTTCGCCCGCCATGTCCTCGTACTGCTGCAGGCGGTTGATGGACTGGCGCACGGTGCTGAAGTTGGTCAGCAGCCCGCCCAGCCAGCGGTAGTTCACAAAGGGCATGTTGCAACGCTCGGCCTCCTCCCGGACCACGCGGCTGATCTGGGGCTTGGTGCCCACAAACAGCACCGTCTGACCCTGCGCCGAGGACTTCTTCACAAAGTCGTAGGCGTCCTTCAGCTTGCGCAGCGTTTGCCGGAGGTCAATGATGTGGATGCCGCCCTTGGTGCCGTAGATGTACGGGGCCATTGCAGGGTGCCAGCGTTTGGTCTGGTGCCCAAAGTGAGCGCCAGCTTCGAGGAATTGTTTCATCGACAAGACAGCCATGAGATCTCCTGTGAAATGGCTTGGGTGAACCCTTGGAACGCGGGGTTCGGATCATGAGAAAGTGAATCATCGCCGCAGGCGCTCACGCTCTGGTTCCGCAGAATTCGAGTCGTCCTTGCAACGTGCGCATCTTGCGCAGGTAAACAGATTTTTATAACCGATGAGTGCGCATTTTTCAAGCGGTTTCTTGCAGGCGGCGTGGGAATGGCTTCCCGGAATCCCCGATGAATTGGGTCGGCTCGATGCGATTTGCTTTGCGCGTCCGTGGCAGGCGCAGGACTTTGAGCAGATGCTCGCCCAAGCCATCACCCACGCCTGGACGTGCCGGATTTCGGGAAAGCCCGTCGGCTACGCCTGCGTGCAGTTCGTCCCGCCAGAGCTTGAGATTCTGCGGCTTGGGGTGGCCCCGGGGTTCCGCCACCAAGGGCTTGCCCGGAAAATTCTGGAGGAATTGGAGTCGTGGGTGACGGAGCAGAACGGAGACGCCCTTTTTCTGGAGGTCCACGAAACGAACCACCCGGCCAGAAGGCTGTACGCCGGAAGCGGCTTTCAGGAAGTGGGAATCCGGAAGGGCTACTACACCGACCCTCCGGGCGACGCGCTGCTGCTCCGAAAAACGCTCGGCTAGGCCGCTCCGGAGTCCGGCAACAACAAGGACGTTCCAGGAGCCATTCCGAACAAGGGCGCGAGAAACTGCCCTGTGTGGCTGTCCGGGCAGTGGGCACACGCCTCCGGCGTGCCGGAGAACAGCAAGCGACCTCCGCCCACGCCTCCCTCCGGTCCCAAGTCCACCAGCCAGTCCGCCGTCTTGATGACCTCCGGGTTGTGTTCGATCACGACCACGGTGCTGCCTTCGTCCACCAGCCGGTGCAACACCTTGAGCAGGCGGGCCACGTCGTCCACATGCAGCCCGGTGGTTGGTTCGTCGAGGACGTAGAGCGTTCCGCCTTTGGAGCGCTTGGCGAGTTCTGCGGCGAGTTTGATGCGCTGGGCCTCGCCTCCGGAGAAGGTGTGCCCGGCCTGCCCCAGCTTCATGTAGCCCAAGCCCACGTCCTGAAGCGTCTGGAGGATGCGGCGGATGCGGGGTTGCGCCTCGAACAACTCCAGCGCCTGCGTGATTTCTAGCCCCAGCACATCGGCAATGGTGTGGCCCCGGTAGGTCACGGCCAGCGTCTCGCGGTTGTAACGCCTGCCCTTGCAGGCATCGCAGGGAATCCACACATCCGAGAGGAAGTGCATCTCGATGAGGTGGTGCCCCTGTCCATCGCAGGCGGCGCAACGTCCTTCGGCGGCGTTGAAGGAAAAGCGGCGCTTCGTGAAGCCCCGCGCCTTGGCTTCGGGCATCATCGCAAAGACATCCCGGATGGGGTCCAGCACCTTGGAGTAGGTCGCAGGATTCGAGCGCGGGGTGCGGCCAATCGGCTCTTGGTCAATGATCATGAGTTGGGAAACGTATTCCAGCCCCGTGATTTTCTGGTGCGCTCCCACCTCGACCCGCTTGCCGGACACCTTACGCTCGGCGGCCCGCAAGAGCGTGTCCACCACCAGCGAGGATTTCCCGGAACCCGAAACCCCCGTCACCACCGTCAGCACGCCCAGCGGGAACTCCGCGTCAATGCTCTTGAGGTTGTGCTGCGATGCCCCTTGCACATGGATGGTGCGGTGCGGGTTGGCGGGTCGGCGTTCTTCCGGAATAGGGATGCTTTTTTCTCCGCTGAGGTACTTTCCGGTCATCGTGCTGCCTTTGCGCTCGACCTGCTTTGGGCTTCCGGCGGCCACCACCATGCCGCCGTAGTGCCCCGCGCCCGGCCCCACGTCCAGCAAATGATCGGCGTGGCGGATCACGTCAAGATCGTGCTCGACCACGATGATCGTGTTGCCCAAGTTGCGGAGCCGCTTGAGCGTGCGGATGAGGCGGTCGGTGTCGCGGGGATGCAGGCCGATGGTCGGCTCGTCCAGAACGTACATCACGCCCACCAGCCCGGAGCCGATCTGCGACGCCAGCCGGATGCGCTGCGCCTCTCCGCCGGAAAGCGTGGAGGCTCGCTGGTCCAGCGTGAGGTAATCCAGCCCCACGCTTTCCAGAAACTCCAGCCGCGTGAGGATTTCGCGCAGGGGCTGCTCGGCGATCACCTGCTCGTTGCGCGTCAGCCGCCACGACTCCAGTTCCGCACGGGCCTCGCACACGTTGAGTCGGCAGAATTGGCTGATGTTGCGCCCCGCGATTTTCACCGAACGCACCATCGGCTTGAGGCGTTCGCCCTCGCAGTCCGGGCACTGTGTCTCCCCACGATAACCGGGCAGTTCCCCCAAGCCGTCACAGCGCGGACACGCCCCCACATGCGAGTTGAACGAGAACATCCGGGTCGTCAATTCTTCCTCCAGAAAAAAATCGTCCTCCACATCCGCCGGAACTTCCGAGAGCAGTTCGGCCTTTTTCTTGTCTGGGAAGCGCAGCTTGAGCAAGCCATGCCCTCGGCTGAAGGCGGTTTCAAACGCCTCCGCCAGCCGCTTTTGTTCCTCGGCCTCCACCCGCACGCGGTCCACCACGAGGTCCACGCTCGTCTTGCGGGTCAGCTTGCGGGGCCGCCCCGTATCCCACTCGTCCAGCAGCACGGGCTTGCCGTTGACGAGAATCCGCACAAAGCCGTCTTCCCGCAGCGATGAAACCGCGCTCGACAGATGATCCGGACGGTCCAGCAACAAGTCCTTAGTTGAGCCGGGCAGAAAGAGCGGGGCCAGCACCTCCACGCGCTCGCCGTCGTGATGCTCGGTGACGTGCATGGCGGCGCGGGTGGGCGTGAAGTGCCGGAGCGGACGCCCGGACTTGGGCGAGTGCGGTCTGCCCACACGGGCGAAGAGCAGGCGCAGGTAGTCGTAAATCTCGGTCGTCGTGGCCACCGTGGAGCGCGGATTGCGGCTGGCCGTCTTCTGGTCAATCGCAATCGCCGGGGCCAAGCCGTCAATCGAATCCACCGGAGCCTTGTCCATGCGTCCCAAAAAGCGGCGGGCGTAGGTGGAGAGCGACTCCACATAGCGGGCCTGCCCCTCCGCAAAGAGCGTGTCGAACGCCAAGCTCGTTTTCCCGGAACCGGAAACCCCGGTGATGACCGTCAGCTTGTTCGCCGGAATGCGGACATCCACATGCCGCAGGTTGTTCTTGGCCGCGCCCTTCACCACCAAATCCCGCAACGGCACTTTGGGGAGCGTGCGGAATTTTCCGGGCGGCTCCGCAATTGTTTCCACTTGCCCCTTTGGAGCTTTGCCCCTCTGGAACTTCGCCCCTGCTCTCAGCACTTGGGCAAGGAACTGCCCCGTGAGCGTGTTCTGCTCCGCCAAGTGTTCCGGGGTGCCCTCGCACACGACCTGACCTCCGTACTTCCCGCCGCCGGGGCCAAGCTCGATGACGTGATCGGCGACCTTGAGGACATCAAGGTTGTGCTCGATGACCAGCACCGTGTTGCCCTGCTCCACCAGCTTGTCGAGTGCCTTCAGCAACACCCGGATGTCCTGAAAATGGAGTCCGGTGGTGGGTTCGTCCAGAATGTAGAGCGTCTTGCCCGTGGCCTTCTTGCGCAGTTCCGAGGCCAGCTTCACGCGCTGCGCCTCTCCCCCGGAAAGTGTGGTGGAGGGCTGGCCAAGCTTGACGTAGCCCAGCCCCACGCTTTGCAGGGTTTGCAGGATGGGAGCGATCTTGGGCTGGCTGGAGAAAAATTCCGCGCCCTCGTCCACGGTCATTTCCAGCACGTCGAAAATGGACTTCCCCTTGTAGCGAATTTGCAGGGTCTCGGCATTGAAGCGTCGGCCTTGGCAGGTGTCGCAGGGAATCTGCACGTCCGCCAAGAACTGCATCTCGATGGTCTGCACGCCGTTGCCGTCGCAGTCGCCGCAGCGCCCGCCCCGGACGTTGAAGGAGAAGCGGCTTTTGGTGTAGCCGCGCACCTTCGCCTCCGGCACCTTGGCAAACAAGTCGCGGATGGGGTCCAGCACCTTGGTGTAGGTCGCGGGATTGCTGCGCGGGGTGCGGCCAATCGGAGCCTGGCTGATCTCGATGACGCGGTCCACATGCTCCAGCCCCGTGATGCGGTCGTGTGGTCCCGGAACGTCCACGCTGTTCGGAATGAGCTGCTGGGCGAGCGCTTTTTTGAGAATGCCGTCAATCAGCGAGGACTTCCCAGAGCCAGAGACTCCCGCAACCGCCACAAAGCAGCCCAGCGGGATTTCGACCGTCACCGCTTGCAGGTTGTTGAGGCGAGCACCGTGGACGGTGAGCCGACTTTCGGCAAGAGGCCGCCGCTGTTGCGGGAGCGCGATTTGCTCAAGGCCCGCGAGGAATTTTCCCGTGACCGACTCCGGGGTGTTCCGGAGATTGCCCACACTGCCCTCGGCGGTGATGTGTCCGCCCTCCAGTCCGGCGACCGGGCCAATGTCCACCAAGTGATCGGCGGACTCGATGGTCTCCTCGTCATGCTCAACCACCAGCACGGTGTTGCCGCGATCCCGCAATTTTTTCAGTGTCCGGATCAGCTTCTGGTTGTCGTTCTGGTGCAGGCCGATGGACGGCTCATCCAAGACGTAAAGCACCCCCTGGAGTCCGGCCCCAAGCTGTGAGGCGAGCCGGATGCGCTGGCCTTCTCCGCCCGAAAGCGTTCCTGCCGAGCGGTCCAGCGTGAGGTAGCCCACGCCGACATCGTTAAGGAAGTGCAGGCGGTCGCGGATTTCCCGGAAGATGTCCCGCCCGATCTTCTGCTCGGTTTCGGTGGGAACGAGGCTCTCGAAAAAATCGAGGGCTTCCTCGACCGACGCTTCCGTGAGCTGGTCAATCGTGCGCTCGTGAAACCGCACAGCCAGAGCCATCGTGCTGAGGCGCTTGCCGTGGCAATCCGGACAAACCGAGGAGTCCTGGAACTTCTCCAGCGGCCCGCGCACGAAGCGATAGACGAACTCCAGAATCGGCACCACGCCCGGCCAGTGCCCCTGCTGAATCTTGCGGCGGAGCTGCCCAGCAAAGCGAAAGACGTTAGACACGCCCAGAGGGGCACTGCCCTTGCCGTGCAACAACAGGTTGCGCTGTTCTTCTGGAAGCTCGCCCCACGGGGTGGTCCAGCTCACCTTGAGCTTGTTGCAGGCGGCCCGCAGGTGGGTGTGGTCAATGCGCGTGAAGAGGATGTTGCCGCGCTCGGTGCAGCAGAGCAGGGCACCGTCTCGCAAGGAAAGCCCCGGATCGCAGAACTTGTCCTCGACAAAGGTGTTCAGCACCCCCAAGCCGTTGCAGGTGGGGCACGCGCCCTGCGGTGCGTTGAACGAGAACAGCCGAGGCTCCATTTCCGGAAGCGCGGTCTGGCACTTGGGGCAGGCGAGCAGTTGGCTGAGGAGGTGATCGCGGTCGCGGTAGTTCAGCACGACCAGCCCCTCCGCGAGTTGCAGCGCTTTCTCCACGCCTTCGGTGAAGCGGCTCTTCTCGTCGGAGGTGAGCGTGAGGCGGTCCAGCACCAATTCGAGGGTGTGCTTTTCGTAGCGGGCAAGTATGATTTCCTCGTCCAGCCGTCGCACCACGCCATCAATCCGCGCCCGCACAAAGCCCTCCTTCGCCCAGCCTTCCATCTCCTTGCGGTACTCGCCCTTGCGCTCGCGGACCATTGGCGCAAGGATCAGGCAGGCTTCGCCCTCGGCATCGGCGTAGGCGAAATCGGTGATCTGCTCCGGAGTTTGCGTCGTGACCGGAACCTGGCATTTGGGGCAGTGCGGAGTGCCGAGCCGCGCAAAGAGCAGCCGGAAGTGGTCGTACACCTCCGTGATCGTGCCCACCGTGGAGCGCGGGTTGCGGTTGACGGTCTTCTGGTCCACGGAAATGGTCGGACTCAGCCCCTCGATGTGCTCCACCTTGGGCTTGTCCATTTGCCCAAGGAACTGGCGGGCGTAGGGCGAAAGTGACTCGACAAAGCGCCGCTGGCCCTCCTTGAAGATGGTGTCGAAGGCGAGGGAGGACTTCCCGGAACCGCTCACGCCCGTGAAGACGGTGAGCGCATTGCGGGGCAGGGTGAGGTCAACGTCCTTGAGGTTGTGTTCGGACGCGCCGACGATGACGATTTGGTCCGACGGATCCGGAGCGTCCATGCGGGATCAGACGATAGCGTCAATCAAACGTGGGGACTTCAGGCGGGCTGCTGGACCTTGCTGCCGTGGCAACGCTTGTACTTCTTGCCACTGCCGCACGGGCAGGGTTCGTTGCGGCCCACCTCCACGGCCTTGCGGACCGGAGCCGCCTTCTTGGGCTTTTTCTTGGGGTCTGGGGCGGGGGTGTCCTCGCCGTGATGGAACTCCATCTCCTGCTCCTGCTGAAGCGGCTGCATCGGCTCGGTCATCGGATGCGCCATCGTCAGGTGGAAGAAGGTCGTCACGGCCTCGTTGCTGATCCGCGCCATCAGGTCCGAGAAGATGGCAAACGCCTGCCGCTTGTACTCGTCGAGCGGCTTCTTCTGCGCGTAGCCCACCAAGCCGATGCCTTCCCGGAGGTGGTCCATCGAGAGCAGGTGGTCCTTCCACAAGCCGTCGTTGACGCGCAACAGCACCTGCCGCTCCAGATCAAGCAGCGTGGACATGAAGTACTGCTCGCGCTCTTCCGGCGTTCCTTCGTTCGGCATGAAGTTGAGCGTCACCATGTTCCGGAAGTACACCACCTTTTCCTCGTAGAGCTTGCGCACCTGCTCCGCCAGCCCTTCGATCAACTCCTCCGGCTTCTCGGATTGCTCCGACCAGCTTTCGCCCGGAAGCTCTCCGAAGACCTGCTCAAAGGCGCGATTGAAGCCCTGCACGTCCCACTGGTCCGCGTACTTCTCCTGGCAGTGCTGATCGAAAAGCTGCATGATCACGTCCTCGCAAAGCTCCAGCATGAGGTGCTGCACTCCCTCGCCCAAAATTTCACGGCGGCGGGTGTAGATGATGGAGCGCTGCTTCTCCATCACGTCATCGTACTCCAGAACGTGCTTGCGGATGTCGAAGTGGTAGCCCTCCACCTTCTTCTGCGCGTTGCTGATCGCCTTGGTGACAAAGACGTGCTCGATGGGTTCGTCCTCCTCGATCTTGAGCTTGTCCATCAGCTTGGAAATGCGTTCGCCGCCGAAAATCCGCAGCAGGTCGTCCTCCAGCGAGAGGTAGAACTGTGATGCGCCTGCATCGCCTTGGCGTCCGGAGCGGCCTCGGAGTTGGTTGTCAATGCGGCGGCTGTCGTGGCGTCCGGTGCCGAGGACGAACAAGCCGCCCACCTTCAGTGCTTCCGGAGCGGGCTTGATGTCGGTTCCGCGTCCGGCCATGTTGGTGGCGATGGTCACAGCGCTGGATTCCCCGGCGTTGGCGATGATTTCCGCCTCGCGCTCGTGGTGCTTCGCGTTGAGGACTTCGTGCGGAATGCCCGCCTGCTTGAGCAGTTGGCTGATCGCTTCGGAGACCTCAATCGAGACCGTGCCGACCAGCACGGGCTGTCCGCGTTCATACAACTCCTTGACGTGCCCCACAATCGCCCGGTACTTCGCCTTGACGGTCTTGTAGATCACATCCGCCTGATCCTTGCGGATGACTTGCTTGTTCGTGGGAATGACCACTACGCCGAGATTGTAGATTTTCTTGAACTCGTCCTTCTCGGTCTCGGCGGTTCCGGTCATGCCGGAGAGCTTGCTGTAGAGCCGGAAGTAGTTCTGGAAGGTGATCGTCGCCAGCGTCTGGTTTTCCTTCTCAATCTGCACCCGCTCCTTGGCTTCCAGTGCCTGGTGCAGTCCATCGCTGAAGCGGCGTCCGGGCATGAGGCGTCCGGTGAACTCGTCCACGATGACGACCTGCCCCTCCTGCACCACATAATCCACGTCGCGCTTGAAGACGTAGTGCGCCTTCAACGCCTGATTGACGTGGTGGAGGATTTCCATGTTCTCGTAGTCAAACAGGCTCGTTTCGGGCTTGAGGTGGCTTCCCAGCCGCGTTTCGATCTGTTCGGAACCGCGCTCGGTGAGCGAGATGCCGCGAGAGCGCTCCTCCAGCGCATAATCGCCTTCCCGGACCACCTCGTGGTCCTCACGCAGTTCCCACTCGTCCATGAACCCATGCGCTTCCTCCGCCGGAAGCTTGCCAACTTCCTCTTTGCGGATTTCGCGGTTGAGGCCGTGGACCATGCCGTTGATCTGGTAGTAGAGGTCAATGCTGCCCTCGCTGGGTCCGCTGATGATGAGCGGGGTGCGGGCTTCGTCCACAAGGATGCTGTCCACCTCGTCCACCACCGCAAAGTTGAACTCGCGCTGCACGTAGTCCTCCAGCGCGAATTTCATGTTGTCGCGCAGGTAGTCGAAGCCGAACTCGTTGTTGGTGCCGTAGGCGATGTCACAGCCATACGCCTCACGACGCTGCTCGTCCATCATGCCGTGCTGGACGAGTCCCACGGTGAGTCCGAGAAACCCGTAGATCTGCCCCATCCACTGGCTGTCGCGCTTGGCAAGGTAGTCGTTCGGGGTGATGATGTGGACCCCGCGTCCGGAAAGGGCGTTGAGGTAAACGGGGCAGGTGGAGGCGAGCGTCTTGCCCTCGCCGGTGGCCATTTCCGCAATGTTGCCCTCGTGCAGGGCCATGCCGCCCATCAACTGCACATCGTAGTGCCGCTCGCCGATCTTGCGCCGCGCCGCTTCCCGCACAAGCGCAAAAGCTTCCGGAAGCACGCTGTCCAGTTCCTCGCCGTCTGCAACCCGTTGCTTGAATTCCGCCGTCTTGGTTGGAAACTCCTCGTCCGGAAGCGCTTCCATCTGCGCTTCCAGTGCATTGATTTTCACGACGACCTTGCGGTAGCGCTTGAGTGTGCGTTCGTTGTCGTTCCCGAACAGCTTGGTAATCTTCTTCAGCATTGAGCCTTGTTTGGTGCAATCTGGAGGGTGGGCGGGAGGTTGCTCCGGCAGGAGGCGGAAGTCCCGGACTCACCGCGAAATGATGGGCTGGCGCGGCCTTGAGTGATTCCCAAAATTCTAGCAGACCACCGAGGTGAGTCAAGTTGTGCCGCTACTCGTCAATCCGAAATCCCGTTCGTGCAGAGCGTGTCGAGGCAGGAGCGGGGTTCGCCCCCTTCGGCCTCGATTCAAGACAGGCTTTCGGCAGGTTCCGGGCGAACGGCAGGGGTTTGATTGCGGATATACCGCTCGGCTTCGTGCAGAAAGGCATGGATCTCGTGCGCCAGCGGCTCTGGAATCCCCGGAGCGTCGGCGATTTCGGTGATCGTCGCGGACTGCAAGCGTTTGAGGCTGCCAAAGTGCCGCAGCAGGTCGCGCTTGCGCTGCGGCCCGACTCCGGGAATCTCGTCAATCAGCGAGCGCAGGTTCTGCTTGCGCTTGAGCGAGCGCTGGAACTCGATGGCAAAGCGGTGGGTTTCGTCCCGGATGTTTTGCAGAAAGTGCAGGACCACCGAGTTGCGGGGCAGCCGAATTTCGTTCTTTTGGTTGGGACGCACCACGTACTCGAAATCCTCGTTGTTTTTGCGCCGGATGCGCCCCCGACGCTCGGTGCGCCCCTTGGCCAGACCCAGCAGTTCCACCTCCCCGCTTTTGATACCGAGCCGTTGCAAAACAGCGGCGGCGGCGTTTGTCTGCCCCTTGCCCCCGTCAATGAGAATCAAATCCGGCAGCGGCATTTCCCCGCTCACGGCCCGCTTGTAGCGCCGGGTCAGCACCTCCTCCATGCTGGCGAAATCGTCTCCCCCCGAAACGCTGCGAATCCGGTACTTGCGGTAGCCCTCCTTGTGGGGGCGGTTCTGCTTCCAGCAGACCATCGAGGCCACGGTCATCGTTCCGGAAAGGTGGGAGATGTCGAACGCCTCCACGGTCTCCGGAAGCTTGCGCAGTCGCAGGAAGCGCTGAACCTGCTCCAGCACGTTGCTTTCCCGCTCCAAGCGTCCGCGCTGCTCCGTGAGGTTGAACTTGGCGTTGTTGTACGCCATGGTCACCAACTCGCGCTTGCGGCCCTTTTTCGGAACGGCAACGTACACCCGCCGCTCGGCCCGCTTGTTGAGGGCGTCCTCCAGAGCCTGCTGATCCGAATACGGAAACGGCAACAGGATTTCGCGGGGAATGTGCGCAGCCTCTCCCGTGTAAAGCTGGTTGAGGACGAGTCCGAGCAGGTTGTCATCCGAGGCTTCGCTGCTCCCGGATTCGTAGAAATAGTCTGTGCCCAGCAAGCGGCCATTGCGGATGAACAGCACCTGCACGACCGAGCTTTCTGCCTCGCGGTAGAGGTTCAGCACGTCCTGATCCTCGCCCTTGGTGCTGAGGACCATCTGCCGCTCAAAGACACGCTTGAGCGCCTGAATCTGATCCCGGATGGTCGCCGCTTTTTCAAACTCCAGCCGCTCGGAGGCTTCCTGCATGTCCGTCTCCAAATCGCCCATCAACTCCTTGTCCCGTCCGCGCAAAAACATCCGGACGTGGTTCACGACCTGCTGGTATTCGCCAACCTCCACCGTGCCTCGACAGGGCGCAAGACAACGCCGCAACTGGAAATTGAGACAGGGGCGGTGGGCTTTGGTGCCGTCCAGCTCCATCTTGCTGGTGCGCAAGGGAAAGTGGCGGCTCACCATGCGCAACACCTGCCGAGCGTCCTTCACCGAGGGATACGGCCCGTAATACTCCGCCTTGGGATCGTGCTTCTCCCGCACCAAAAACAGGCGCGGGTACATTTCATTGACCGTGAGTTTGCAGAAGGGGTAGGATTTGTCGTCCTTGAGCAGGACGTTGTAGCGCGGGCGGTGGCTCTTGATGAGCTGTTCTTCCAGAATCAGCGCCTCCGCTTCCGTGTCCGTGACGATCAGCGTCACGTCATGGACCAGCGAGACCATGATCTGTATGCGCAGGGTGTGGTTCGCGGAAGGCTGGAAGTAGGAGCGCACCCGCTGGCGAAGGGACTTGGCCTTGCCGATGTAGAGGATGTCGCCGGAAACGCTCCGGAACTGGTACACCCCCGAAGCGTCAGGCAGGTGCTGGAGCTTTTCGCGGATGGGTGGCTCGTCCATCGTCTTGAGAAACCGAAGATTCCGCTAACGCATCCCGCACACGGCTGCTATCCAATCGGCTATTTTGCCAGCAAATCCTCGAAGGTTTCCGGCATCTTTCCGGTGAAATCCGCCATTGAGCCGTAGCGGCCAATCTCCATCTTGAGGCTGCCCATCAGCACCACGGTGGGGGTTCCGGTCAAGCCATAAGCGTTGGACTTCTGGATGCCCAACTGGATGGCTTCGTTGACCCACGGCTTGTTCTTCTCTGCGGAGTACACCGCCCCCAGCCCCAGCGAGCGTGCGAGGTAGTTGCAGATGCCCGGATCGAAGACATCCACCCCGTGGACGAAACGGGCATCAAACAGCGCGTCCCGCACCAAGTCGGCCTTGCCCACGGATTTCGCAACGTGGTAGAGCCGCAGCGGCGAGTCGTCCTGCCCCCGGAAGGTGATCGGGATGTCCACGAACTCCACGCGGTCAGCCCATTGTTTCCGAAGCCCCTCGGAGGCTTTGCGCAGGTTGTTGCAGTGCGGGCAACCGAAGTTGATGATTTCCTCATAGACCACCTTCTGCACACTGTGGGGCTTGGGCTTGGTGCCCACCACGGTGTAGTGGCCTCGGATCTGGTCCGCAGAAAGAGGAGTGGTGAACAGGAGCAGTCCTACGCTGAGAGCCATCCATCGCATGTGTGAACTCGGTTCGGGTTGATAAGTGATTGACTCACCCTAGCGGGTTTCTGGAGAGTTGCCAGCCATTCCTGTGGAACCCAAGTCGCCGTGGAGGAATTGCAAAATCGCCGCAACGCTCAAAACCGCCGTTTCCGTGCGCAGAATCCTTGGCCCCAAGGCCAGCTCGCGGAAGTTTCGGCTCCGTGCCCACGCCACCTCGTCCGGATGCAGCCCTCCTTCCGGGCCAATCAGCACTTGGTGCGCTTGCGTCGCCAAGCCCTCGCTTGGGGCAAGCCAGCTAGGTTGGCCCTCCGGAGTCAGCACCCAGCGCTGTGTGAGAGCGTCTGTTTCCTCCACGGCATCCTCCAGCCGTTCCCGCCAGTGCAACTGCGGAGGAAACTGCCGCCCGGACTGCTTGCACGCCTCCTCGGCAATCCGCCGCCAGCGCTGGAGCCGCTCCTTGGTGGATCCCGAAGGTTTCGGAGAAAACGCTCCGGGAAACAGGGTGAGTTGGGAGACTCCCAATTCCGTGCTTTTTTGCAGCACAAAATCGAGTGCCTTTTCCTTGGGAAGGGCCACCAGCAGATTCAAGGTCAAAGGTGAGGGCGGCGGCACCGGAAGTTCCGATTCGACTCGGAAATTCACAGCGCGGCGCTCCACGCTCTCGACCACGGCCTGAAACCGCGCTCCGGTGGAATCCTGTACTTCGATCCGCTCTCCCGGTCGCAGCCTGCGGGATTGTCTGGCGTGCTGGGCTTCCGGTCCCGTCAGGGCGGAATTCTCCCCGGTTCCCAGCTTTCCCTTGTGACGAAAGTAGGGCATGGGACAAGCCCGCTCCCGCAGGAGCGGAGTGGATCAGGAGTACTGAAAGGTGAGCTTGTCGTTCTTGAGGCCGATGGACACCTCGCCGCCGTCGGCGAGCTTGCCGAACAGCACTTCGTCGGCCAGCACGGTCTCGATTTCCTGCTGGATGAGCCGTGCCATCGGACGAGCGCCAAACATCGGATCGTAGCCTTTTTTCGCCAGCCAGCCCTTTGCTTTGTCCGAGACGCTGATGACCACCTTCTGCACCTGAAGTCGAACCTCCAAAGCGACAATGAGCTTGTCCACCACCATGCGCACCACCGCTTCCGGGAGTTGCGAGAAGGTGATGGTCGAGTCGAGCCGATTGCGGAATTCCGGGCTGAAGGTGCGCTCGACCGCCTGCTTGGACGGCGACTTGGGCGTGTTGCTACCAAAGCCGATCACCGAGGAGGTCATCTCCTTCGCCCCCACGTTTGAGGTCATGATCAGCACCACGTTCCGGAAGTCGGCCTCGCGTCCGTTGTTGTCCGTGAGGGTGGCGTGGTCCATCACCTGAAGCAGGATGTTGAAAATGTCCGGATGCGCCTTTTCGATTTCGTCGAGCAACACCACGCCGTGGGGGTTCTTGCGGATGGCGTCCGTGAGCAAGCCCCCCTGGTCGAAGCCAACATATCCCGGAGGCGCCCCGATCAGCCGCGAGACGGTGTGCTTCTCCATGTACTCGGACATGTCGAAGCGCACGAAGTGGATGCCCATGATCTGGGCCAACTGCTTGGCAAGCTCGGTTTTTCCAACTCCGGTGGGTCCGGTGAAAAGGAAGGAGCCGATGGGCTTGTCTGGATCGCGCAGTCCGGCGCGGGAGCGTTTGACTGCCTTCGAGAGAATCTCGATCGCCGAATCCTGCCCGAAGACCTGCATCTTCAGCTCCTTCTCCAAATCCCGGAGCTTGTCCTTGTCCGTGCTGGTCATGCGCTCCAGCGGAACACGGGCGATGCTGGACACCACGCGCTCGATGTCCTGTGGATTCACGGTTTTTCGCTTCACGCCCGGACGCAGTCGCACCATCGAGCCGGCTTCGTCAATCACGTCTATCGCCTTGTCCGGCAGGAAGCGGTCGTTGATGTGCTTGGCGGAAAGGTTGGCTGCAGTGCGCAGTGCGGGGGTGGTGTAGCGGAGTTGGTGGTGCTGTTCGTAGTAGCCCCGGAGTCCCTTGAGGATTTGGAAGGTTTCTTCCGTGCTAGGCTCCGTGATGTCGATTTTTTGGAAACGCCGGGACAAGGCGCGGTCCTTCTCGAAAATCTTCTTGTACTCCTCGTAGGTGGTGGAGCCGATGCAGCGGATTTCGCCCTGTGCCAGCGCAGGCTTGAGCAGATTGGACACGTCCATCGAGCCGCCGCTGGTTGCGCCTGCGCCAATGATCGTGTGGATTTCGTCAATGAAGAGGATCGAACCCTCACGCTGCTGGAGCGCCTTCAGTACGGCCTTGATGCGCTGCTCGAAATCCCCCCGGAACTTGGTTCCTGCGAGCAGGGCACCGATGTCGAGCGAGAAGACCTCAACCTGCTCTAGCACGTCCGGCACCTCCCCCAGATGCACTTTGAGGGCAAGCCCTTCGGCAATCGCGGTCTTCCCCACTCCGGGGTCGCCCACGTAGATGGGGTTGTTCTTGCGGCGGCGGCAGAGGATTTGGACGGTGCGGTCGAGTTCGTGCTGGCGGCCAATCAGCGGATCGAGTTTCTTGTCCTCGGCGAGCTTCGTGAGGTTGACCGTGTAGAGTTTGAGGGGGTCTTGCTCCTTCCGGTTGGAAGGGGCTTCTTCCTCATCAGACCCCTCATAGTTGTGGTTCTCCTCCTCTTCCTCCACCGGAACCTTGGCGATGCCGTGGGAGATGAAGTTGAGCAGGTCGAGGCGCGTGATGCCCTCCTTCTGCAAGAAGTAGGAGGCGTAGGATTGTGACTCCCGGTGGATGGCCACCAAGATGTCGCCCACGTCTGCCGAGGACTTGCCCGAACTGTTGACGTGCATGATGGCCAAATGCAGCACCCGCTGCACAGCCCGCGTCTGTTGCGGGGCGGAGTTTTCCTCGCGGATGGTTTCCTGCTGGGAGAAAAACTCTTCGAGGTCGGACTTGATGCGGTCCACATTGCCGCCGCAACTTTGGATGATGCGGACTCCGGCGTCGTGGTGCAGGAGGGCGTAGAGGATGTGCTCCACGCAAAGGTATTCGTGCCGACGTTCCTTGGCCTCGTTCTGGGCCGCCATCAGGCACATTTCCAAATCCCGGGTGAACATAGGGAGTTCTCAGGCTTCTTCCATGCTGGATTTGAGTGGAAACTCGTACTGCTCCGCGAGGTCGTGTACGGCGGCCACCTTGGTTTCGGCAATCTCGTAGGAGTACACCCCACAGATGCCAGTGCCGTTTTCGTGAACGCGGAGCATGATCTGGGTCGCCTCTGAAGGACTTTTGTGAAACACGAACTGGAGTATGTACACAACGAACTCCATGGTCGTGTAGTCGTCGTTGTGCAACAAGACCTTGTACTGGTTCGGAGGCTTGAGCTTCTTTTTGGTCCTGGTGACGACCTCGTCTGCGGTTTTAAGCTCGCTCACCCCCCTCCCCTCTTGTGCGGTTGATCCTGGTTGACTGCTAAGTCTGTTAAGCCAGATATGGAAGCTTCAGGCAATTGCCCGTGCAAGTCAACGCAAATTCTACACAAACGCCTTGCGCTCCCGGACTTCCTGCTGGAGCGAGGGGTCCTTGAGGTAAACCCGGCTGTTGGGCGGCACGCTGTGGGTGAGCCACACGTTCCCGCCAATGGTCGAGCCTCTGCCGATCACGGTGTCGCCGCCAAGGATCGTCGCTCCGGAGTAGATGATGACGTTGTCCTCAATGGTCGGGTGGCGCTTGTCCAGCGGGTGTCCCTTGTGCTTGACCGGACTGAGCGCCCCGAGCGTGATCCCCTGGTACATCCGCACGTTGTCGCCAATGATGGTGGTGCCGCCGATCACGATTCCCGTGGCGTGGTCCAGCATGATGCCCCGGCCCAGCCGGGCGTTGGGGTGGATGTCAATGCCAAAGCGGGAATGCACATGCTCCGTCATAATCCTTGGAATGAGTGGCACTCCCTGATTGTGCAGAAAGTGCGCGATGCGGTACACGCTCAGGGCTTGTAGCCCCGGATAGGCCAGCACGATCTCGCGCTTGCTCGTTGCCGCCGGATCCCCTGCGAAAATCGCGTCCACGTCCTCGGCAAGAACGCTGCGCAGTTCCGGAAGATACTCCAGAAAATCAAAGACGATCCCCTCCACCTGATCCCGGAAATCCTGCCGCTGGTGGCAGTCTTCCCCGCCTTGCGAGTACTCCCAGCACAGCACCTCCTCAATGTACTCCTGAAGCTGCTCAAACACGGTGGTGGTGCGCTGCCCCATGGCGTAAGGCAGGTTGAGCGCATCAAAGTTTTCCTGCCGAATCAGACCCGGAAACAGCAGAATCTGGATGTTCTCGACCAACCGGACGATGTTCTCCTTGGTGGGCAGGTGCGTGGTGCCGATCCGCTCGATCTCCGGGTACTTCCCGTAGGTGTCCAGCAACGCATTGACCGCATTTTGCAGGTGCTGCTTCCGGTCCTCCTTCAGGTTTTCTCCCCGCACCAGTGCGCGGGGTTGGCTGTTGTCGGAAATTACTGATACCATTTCGGAGTTGCCATCGTTCGTTGCCATTATGGATTCCTACAAGTTCGAGTTCACTCAGTTCCTTGTCCGGGAGCAAGCGCTCCAGTTTGGTCAGTTCACGCTCAAGAGCGGACGGGTCTCTCCGTATTTCTTCAACTCCGCACGGTTCAACACGGGCCGCGCCATCCGGGAGCTGGGCGAATTCTACGCTCGCGCCATCGCCGACCGCCTGCCCGGATGCACTTCTGTTTTCGGCCCCGCCTACAAGGGCATCCCCCTCTGCATCTCCACCGCACAGGCACTGGAAATCCTCTCTAATCAAACTATCGGATATTTCTTTAACCGAAAAGAGGAAAAAGGGCACGGCGACGCTGGACGGCTGGTGGGACGCACCCCCACAGCGGAGGATCGGATCGTCATGGTGGACGACGTGATCACCGACGGCCTCACCAAACTGGAAGCCGTGGCGATGATCCGGGAAACCTGCGGGGTCGAGTTCGCGGGCATCGTCGTGGCGATGGACCGCATGGAGCGCAACCAGTCCGGAGAGGACGCCCTGCTGAGCCTAGAGAAGCGCGTGGGGATTCCTGTGCGGGCGATCGTCAACATCCGGGAGGTGTGCGAACTGCTCACCAATGTGGAAATTGACGGCACCATCATGCTGGACTCCGCCAAGCGCGAGCAGATTGAAGCCTACCTGCACCAGCACGGCACCCAAGACCGCTGACCCGCCATGCAAAAAGCTTCCGCCAGCGACCGGGCCATCCGGCGCGCCCGTGTTTCCTGGGAGCAAGCTCAGGAAGACCTCCGCATCGCCAAGTCCCGCATCCGCGACTCCCCCGAAGTGAGCTGCCTGCAAGCCACCCAAGCCGCCATCAACGCCTTCAGCTCCGTGCTTGAGGCGCAGGGGCATTTCCAGCTTCCGGCGTTTTCGTCGGTGGAAATGCTGGACGCCTGCGTGACCGTGGCCCCGGATTTGGAGTCCATCCGCTCGCAGTGCTACGTGCTCGACAGCATGCTGGAGCGCGACGTGCTGGGGAAGGCGCGTCAGAAAAACGTACGTTTCACTCCAGCCTTCGCAAAAACCTGCCACCGCGCCGCCGAGGGCATTCTCAACGAAATCCGGAAGTTCTGGAGTCAATGACCCAGGCGGATTCGACCTCGCTGGAGCGGGTTCGCTCGCGTCTCCAGAACCTGAACCTGCCGCTCAATCCCAAGGTTGAAAAGCGGGCCTCGGTCCTGATCCCCCTGCGGCAGGTGGACGACGAGCTGCACTTGCTTTTCACACAACGGGCTTCGCACCTCAACTCGCATTCTGG